>JBBQNS010000092.1:0-15585 GCA_038330175.1 Kiritimatiellia bacterium | reverse complement strand
CATCCAGCTGCTGATTCAAAAAGCCTGCGGCTACAGAAACCGGGAGCGACTTAAGACTGACATCCTGTTTCATTTTGGCGGCCTAAACCTCAACCCCGTTCTTGATCAATGAAAAATCCCCCCACAAACCCAGAAGCGCCTTTAAAATAAGGCTTCCTTGGGACGAGACCCACCCCCGCTTCGCTTGCCCCTCCAAGGAGGGGATCTCATTGGGCTTCAATCTCTTATGATTGATCCCCTCTTCGGAGGGGCGCGGTTACTCTTCTTGGCGGATTTGGGCTGGTCGAGCACTTCAAATTTGATGAGTTTGCGAATATCAGAGGCAGCCGGCTCCGGGAGCACCCACGAAGGGTCAAAATGTTCAATGGTGCGCAAACTCGGGATAATGGAACTTTTCAGGCCGGATGGAGCGAGGACAATGAAGTTACGTGCAAAGGCCGTATTTTCGGGTTCATTGATAGCAAAATAGAGGTCGATGTAAATGAACGCCGCCATCAGGAATGTTTTACCGGCCCCCATTGGAAGCGAAAAGAGGTAGTCGGCATAGTCCGCCTTGTAGAAGGTGTCGTGCATCGCTATTGATTAAAGCGTAACTCCTTTTTACAATTAACCTCATTTTCATACGAAGGAGTCGCTATGTCACAATCACGAAAGAAGCAACGGGAATGCCCCGCGATTCACGGAACTCTTACCCCTGCGGAGTGTGGGGAGGGGCGGAGCAGCCGCTATAACTGCCCGGCCGATTGCCCGTATAATCCCTGGAATCCTTCGTTATATGATGAATGCATGCGTATCGGGCTTACTGTCCTTCAGAAGTTGAATAGCCGAGCTGAACACGAGTCCGGCACAAAAAGTCCTCCGCTTTCTTCCTTTCCTTCGGAGGTCGAGGCTGCGACCCAGAGCCACGCGCGCTGGTTCATTGAGGTCGACAAAAACAGTACCACCCTCTATGGGCGTTGGGAGGCGGCCGGGTTTCCTGGCCTGAACAATGACCAGCAAGTTTATCTCAGGGCCTTAGCTCAATTTCGAGTCGTTCTGCTGGAAGCCGTGGGATTTGTAGACTCCAATGGAGTGCTCGCCCAGGATCGCCTGAACCCGGCATCAAAACCATTTATAGCGCGGGATCGCAGCCTTGTCGCAGGACTCGGCCGGTTCGACCGCTTGCTCACAGCCGTCTTCACGCTTCCGCATTATTTCCGGTTTACCGGTGTTGGCATCTCTCTTCCTGATGTGGGAGACCTTGAAGCGGAAGAAATCATAGGAGGTATTGCGACCCATCTGGGCGGCCCCGCAGGTGGCGAACCCTTACGCGTCTGGCTGGCCCCTCGTTTTGTACTTATAGAGGAAGCCCTTGGCTCGATTTATGAGGCCCTACGCAGAAAATCTTTTGAAAGCTTGACCTACACTTACGCTACCTACCGGCTCACCTGCCCACCCCTTGAATTCATTAAAGCCATGTCGGCCCAAGCTGATACCGTTCAAGAACCTCCCACTGAAAAGGATAAGGATATCGGTGCCATGCATAGTTGGACGTGGTTAGTGCCAGAGGGACAGTCCGAGGGAATAACCCCTCCTGCGGGAGCCAAACCCACACTCGGTCGGATGCTCCTTTTCCCTGACAGCGTGACGCTGGAAGGGGCGACGGAACGTTCTGAGCGGCTTCAAACCGCATTTGAGGCCAGTATGGGAGACAAAGTATCCCTAAAATCTACGCGGGTGAATGGCATTGGCCGGCAAATGTTCAACAAACAGTCCAATCCCTGCAACATGAGCCTTGTACCACCTGATTTTCTTCAGTATGCCCAAAAGCTTTCAACTCAAGTCTATATGATCCCCGCTAACAAGGCGCAAGAGACCGCCAGCGAAATAAAAAATTTTGATAGCCACTGGGCAGATGACCGCATGAACTCGCTTGGCGGCCTTAGTCCCCGTGAGGCCGTACGCGAGGCGAAGTGGCGTCCCACTGTGATCCGAATGCTCAAAACCATCATACGCCAGGCAGATCGCCATGGTTTGGCTGGCGATCCCTTTCATAACGAAGCGATAATGGCAGAAGAACTGGGCTTGGATGAGATTGCGATCCCGCCACCCCCCACAGTGAAGGCCACACCCCCTTGCTCCTTCGTGCGACCCAACAGCCCTCCTTCCAGAACTCTATCAGTCCTGGATCAAGCGGAAGTAATTCAACGCATCGATCTGGTGATAGATCAGCCTGAAACACTCGACACCATCATAGACGACCTTGAATGTTACGCCATGCCGATTTTGGATTGGGTGGAAAGTTATCCAGAAACACCATGGGAAGATAATGAAACAGACAGGCTCGACCATTGCTTATGCCTGATCTGGGCCTCACTTTTTCCTGATGGGGGCCATGAGCTCAATATTAACATGATCCGGTTCAACGATCAGTTTCGCATGCTGACAGAAAAGCTAAAGCAATCGAAACCAAATAATTTCATCCAAATGTTAGCCGCTTCACGACAGCCGGCATTGTGCCAAACGTTATTGCATGTTTGGATTGAACAGTTAAATGATGAAATGGAAACCTTTCCGCACCCTATTCAACTATTCGGCCTGATTATGATCCGCCTCGTCATTGACGAACTGGATCTATCCGCCCGCGGCTTGTAGTCAATGCCGATACCAGCCCGACCCATTCCGCCTTGCCATGAAACCCGCCCTATGGAACTATCTTTTACCTGACGACGAAGTCTTTAGGATTTTCATATCAAAACTATATTTAATCGACTCTTTCAGTGGCTGCGCCAGCTCGGCACCGGCAGTGGTAGCCAGCCGTCGCTTTTGCTGATTGCGCTCTTTGCCGGCGCTAGCCTGATCATCATTGGTTATCGCTTTGCCGTCTGGGATCAACTGTTATACCTGACTTTTGTTGATCGGTATTTCCAGCCGATCATCGATCATCCCGGCGATCTCTATATCCGCCATTTCCTTTGGCACAGCTACACGACGTTTTGGATGTTGATTTACCCATTAAAGCATTTTCTTGGGTGGGAGTGGCCGCTGTTCATCATTTATATTCTGGTGAAGATCGGTATTTTCTGGGCTATTTGGTCATTGGCCTTTGCCTTTACGAAAGACCGCCTGAGCGCTTGGCTCAGCGTCTTGCTCATGTTGATGAATAAAGCGGTGGTCGGTGGTGGCGTCAACTTCTACATGGCTGACACCATTACCCGGTACGTCGCCTTGCCGTTTATGTTGTTTGGCATCAAACAACTCTGGGAACGAAAATATCTCGGCGCCGCACTGCTGTTCGGGCTTGGCGTACAGTTCCACGTGTTGAGTGCTGTTTACTGGTTGCTGGCAATTACATTTAGCGCGGGCTGCTACCGGCTGTTCAACGGCCCGACAGCGTTGGCGACCGGGCCGTCGAGTAACGGCCGCTCCCACTTAAAGGCTTTGGGTTTATTTCTCTTGTTGGCGCTTCCAATTGTGACCTGGTATGGCATTGCCGAATGGGGCGTGCCCAGTCTGCCGCCCAGCGTCGATGTTATCAGCCTTATTCACAATCGCCACGGCTATGCTTTTCTAAGCAACTACGACTCAGCGACGTGGAAGTTGCTCATGTTCTGCATTCTGCTCATCATCCTCGCCGCGCGTCACATGCCGGAGAACCACGCCAGCCGGTGGTATCTCCCCTTTACTTTGGGAATCATTATCGTGCTCGTCATCCATTACCTCGCTGCCGACGCGTTCTTTTTTCAACCACTCCTTAAATTTCAGATGATCAGAGTCGTGGACTTGCTTGGATTATTGGCCATGATTGGCGCGGCGCGAATCTTAGCGGTTCACGCTCAGCGGGCGGGCTGGCAACGTTGGCTCGTTGCGCCAGTTGCGGCGCTTTTCCTCGTTGCAACTGTCATCCCAGGCGCTAACGCAGTCCTGTTCTCTGCCGCCGTGTTCTTGCTGATCTTGTTGGTTTTTGAACCGCGGCCCGGTCGGTTGACGATTCCCGCCTGTGTGGTCTTGCTTGTCTTCATCGTGGTGCAGCTTTGCTATCCGTCCGATTTTGGCAACGGCTCACTCCGCAAGCCGATCTGGACACCCTTCATCGTTAGCTTGCTGGGTATTGCGACTTTGTTATTTACCGGATGGTTTTCGACACTGACCCACCCGCGCAGATTTATCAAAAACACGATGTTTTTTGTTTGCCTGACCGGCCTTGTCCTATTGGTCGCCTTTGAGTGGAGCGGCATCATTGAAGTCAATTCGAGAGGGTCGCAGGCGCAGACTCCGCTCACCCATCACGAGCGTTGGGATCGCATGGTGAAGCGCACCCGCGAAAACATCGACTGGCCGGGGCAGGGGATGCAAACCGACTGGATTCAGTTCCAGCTCTGGATCCGGGAGAACACGCCGACCGGCACCCTGTTTTTTGTTCCACCGGGCCTGAATGGGTTTCGTGTTTTTTCCCAACGCAACGCGTTTTTCGAGGTCTACGATTGTGAACCAGTCATTTTTCAAACCGGCTACGCCACCGAACTGCTGAAACGTATGGACGTTTTCGGATATTCGCCGTCACCCACGATCAATCGCAATGTTGAGCAAAAGCTGGAACAAAAATATTACTCGATCAAAGCGTCCGAATGGCAGGAGTTATCACAGCAAGGGGACGTGCCCTATCTCATCACTAACCGGCGTGTCAACCTGCCATTTCAGAAACTCTTCGTCCGCGGCGACCTGACTCTCTGGCGTATCCCGATGGCTAAACCTTAACCCCGCATAGCCGGAACCAATAAAAAGCGCCCTATGGATTATTCACCGGAAATTAAACGAGTTTTACGAAACATCACCATCGGACAGTGTGCAGGGCTACTTGGCCCGACACTATTCAGCAATGGTTTTATGCTGGCCTACCTTCTTCGCTTAGGTATTCCCTCGTACCGTATTTTATTCCTTTTCGCGCTAATGCCGCTGATCGGTATGTGCTTAACGCTTCCTTTTGCCTGGATGGCAGACTGCTCGGGAAAAAAGAAGCTCGGCGGTGCCGGTTTGGCCGTTTCGATTGTCGGATTTTTCATCCTGCCACTCGCTGCATTTGTGCCACACCACGCAACGGGGTGGCTGACCGCTGGTATTTTAATTTTTTCAATCGGGAATGCGGCCAATGGTGCAAGTTGGTTCGCTCTGTTGAGTCCGATTGTGCCTGAGGAAATCCGCGGACGGTGGTTTGGGCAAATGCGTATGTCCTGGCAAACCGTATCGATCTTCTTTTCACTAGGATTGGCCGTTCTGTTGCATCACCATCCAGACTTATATGTTTTTCAGCTTCTGCTGGTGGTAACAGGTGTACTGATGATTGTGCGCCTGATATTTTATATTAAAATTCCGGAACTGGAATCCGTTATCCCGCCGCGTGGAAGTTTTTTTCGTACCCTCGGCACGATCCTGCAGGTCCCAGGCTATTTGCGCTTCTGTATTTATATTTTTATCCTATCCTTCACAAGTGCAGGTGCAGGACTTCTTGGTCTGCTGCAAAAGGAAACGCTGGGATTCACAGACAGTCAGCTTTTAATGACGGGGAACCTGTTGTCGACCGGTACGGTAGCGGGCTTTTTTATAGGCGGCAAAATAGTAGATCGTATCGGTGCAAAACCAGTGTTTTCGACCAACCACATTGTGTTTTCGCTTCTAATGGCCGGCTTGCTATTGAGGGGATTTTCACCCCTTCCCATGCTCGCGACCATCGGCCTGATCTCGTTTATCTATGGAATTATGCAAGGTGCGACTGGCATTGCGAGCACGTCTGAACTGCTGGCATTGATCCCACAGAAAAACAAATCTATCGCCACAGGGTTCAATATCGCACTGGCGGCAGCAGGAATCTCCCTTGCGGGGCTTGTAAACGGTCAACTTTTAAAAATGGAAATTCTGCCTGCTCACTGGTTTTTTGCAGGGCAGGCCTTGAGTTCCTACGATCTATTAATCGCTGGGTTTATGACGATAACAGTCTTAATGGCCCTAGCTTTGGGCCTAGTGCCGACCATCCGTCATCTTCGCAGTCAGTGGATGCCGCAAAACCAGTAGAACTGTGGGAATGAAAGTGGTGGCGATAGGCGCAACCCAGTTTGTTGAAGGACTGAGAAAGCGATTGCGGACATGGGGTGTACATCGCACGCAAGCGCTGCTCCTACAAATTATCATGTGTGCCCTCCTCGTGAGTGACGCCTTACCAAATTATTGACGTGAGCATTTTCCGGATTTGTGGTAAATATGAAATTCCAATTAACTGGATCTGGCACAAGGCCAATGATTTTTGAGCGTTTCGTGAGTAAGGCTGTGTAATAACGAATGACAAAAAATTACATTGAGATCCACGAATGAAAAAAACACTATGAACGAGAAGACCATCGCCGCAATCGCTTTGAACAATCGAGACTATCCGAGCTTTGAGGCCAAACTGGCCGGGGCGGCTGAGTGGGTGAGCCGTGCGGCTGAGCAAGGCGCCGAGCTGGTGGTTCTTCCAGAAGCCCTGAATGTTTACCGGGGCGATGGCGCCGGCCATGCGCGAGCACTGACGGCTGAGGAGATTGCGCTGGATGATTGGGTGTCCGCGACGCAGTTGCTATTTGATGTGGCTCGGCGATGCTCCGTGGCCGTGACGATTCCCGTGATCACGCGCGAAGAAGGACGCTTGCTGAACTCTTTCTTTCTTGTGTCGAAAAACGGCGAAGTGCTGGGCCGATATCAAAAAATGCGGCCTGCCCCTCCGGAAAGGAAAGAAGGCATCCTGCCCGGCTCCACCGTTCAATTGATCGACTGGGAAGGACTAAAAATTGGCGGTGGAATCTGTTTCGATTGTTACTACCCAGAGGTATTCCAGGCACAGGTTGACGCGGGCGCCGACTTGTTTTTGATTTCAAGCCTCACGCCTGGCGGGGACTATCTGAATTTCTATGCTTTGCACCACTCGACTCCCGTTGTGCTTGCCTATCCAGGCTGGAGTCGGATTATTGACGTGGATGGCCGAGATCTCGCTGGCGGCGGCTACCGCAATGAAACGCTGCGGTTTGGTTTCGGATCGCCCGTTGTCATGGCCACCATCAACTTTGATCGCGTGGTCCTATTTGCCGATCTCAATCAGTCCAAGATGAATGACATTCAGCAGGCTTATGGAAATCGAGTCCGCATAACGTTTGATCAGCACAATGTGAGCTTC
Source organism: Kiritimatiellia bacterium (assembly GCA_038330175.1). GTDB lineage: Bacteria > Verrucomicrobiota > Kiritimatiellia > CAIKKV01 > CAITUY01 > JAABPW01. The sequence continues at coordinate 8,405 of JBBQNS010000092.1, read as the reverse complement.
ATCCTGGAATCGCGAAGTCTGGATCTGACCGTTCACGAAATCGTCAAGCGGTTTGCACTCGTTCCGAAACGTTGCTATTTCAAGGAGGCGGCGACGAGTGAGGCATATACCAAATCTTTCTCCATTTTGGAGGGAATGATCTAGACTCAGCTCATGGTCAAGAAACAGATATTCATTGTTGAGGATGAGGATGACATCTTCAAGCTCCTCCAGTACAACCTTGGGCGCGAAGGATTTGAGGTGACGGGGATGGCCCACGGAGATGGTGCTGTGTCGGCCATTGCGCGCCGCAAACCGGACCTCGTGCTCCTCGATCTGATGTTGCCCGGGATGGGGGGGCTGGAAATCTGCCGGCTACTGAAGACGAGTCCCGATACATCAGGCATTCCCGTCGTTATGCTCACCGCCAAGGGTGAGGAATCGGATGTAGTGGTCGGTCTGCAGATGGGGGCCGACGACTATGTGGCCAAACCGTTCGGTATGAAAGTTCTGCTAGCCCGGATTCAGGCCGTGCTGCGGCGGCGGGCCCAGATCCCGGTTTTGGCGGATGAGCTCCTCAAGATTCATGACATAACCATTAATTCCGTCCGACACGAGGTGATATGTGGCAAGACCGCAGTGGAACTTACAGCGTCGGAATTCAGGTTGCTACATTTCCTGGCGCGGCGGCCGGGCTGGGTGTTTACACGCGAGCAGATTGTTGACGGGGTCAAGGGGGTGGACTATGCGGTGACCGATCGCGCCGTTGATGTGCAGATGGTTTCCCTGAGGCGCAAGTTGGGCAAGCGGGGCGACTACATTGAGACGGTGCGCGGGGTCGGGTACCGCTTTAAGGAGTGATATGCAAGGCAAACCGTTATTCTGGAGAATTTACAGCTATTTTCTGATCATCATGCTTGGGGCATTACTGACTACCGCTTGGTATGTCACGCACGCCGTGTATCAGTTCTATCAACAGCAGGTTGTTTCCGATCTCCAGGTTCGCGCCCAGATTTTTGCCCGTGAGGCAGCTGTTTTGCCCGGTGGTGATCAGGTCGGGCTTGACCGGTTATGCAAGGAATTATGGCATGTGACTTTGACCCGTTTCACGGTGATCCGACCTGATGGCTGCGTGCTGGCCGATTCAGCCGAGAATCCGGCCTCCATGGAGAACCACCGCACCAGGCCGGAAATTGTTACGGCACTGGCAGGCGGGATCGGGCAATCTATCCGCTACAGCGACACCCTGCGCCACAGGTTGATATATTTGGCGATCCCCATTCGGCAGGATGGCGCGATTGTCAGAGTGGTTCGTACGTCCCTACCCTTGACCGTGATGGATGAGGCGTTGCGCACCTTTTACCATCATGTCGCTATCGGCGGAGCTGCGGTGGCTTCAGTCTTTCTTGTTCTGGCGTTACTGTTGTCTCGTCGGATGTCACGCCCCCTTTACTATATGCGTCAGGCGGCGGAACGGTTTTCGCAGGGGGAGTTGACGGCGCGGGTGCCCGTTCCCGACACCGCCGAACTGGGCGCGCTAGCCTGCACCATGAATCAGATGGCCGGCCAGCTCAGCGAGCGGATTCGCTCCACGGCCCGCCAGAATCATGAGCAGCGGGCTGTTCTCGCCAACATGGTCGAAGGGGTTCTGGCTGTGGATGTGGCTGAACACGTTCTGCATATCAATCCTGCCGCTGCCAGCCTGCTGGGGGTGACGCCGGATGCCGGGCGCGGGCGGCATATTCTGGAAGTGGTGCGGAACATCGACTTGCAGGAATTCCTCCTCGCGACACTTAACTCTGATGTACCGACGGAGCGCGAAGTTGTGTTGCGGGGCGGAGACGAAAGGATCTTGCAAGTTCACGGGGCCGCCCTCAAGGACGCCGATGGTGTTCATATCGGGGCGCTGGTGGTGATGAATGATATCACCCGCCTGAAGCGGCTAGAAGGTATGCGACGGGATTTCGTGGCCAACGTGTCGCATGAACTCAAGACTCCGATCACAACCCTGAAGGGATGTGTGGAGACGTTGCTCGATGGAATGCCGCAGGATCCGGCGGAGACGGCCCGCTTTCTCGATATGATGGGGCGCCATGTGAATCGTCTGGAAGCCATGGTGGAAGACCTGCTCAGTCTGTCGCGACTGGAGCATGAGGCAGAGCGGGGCGATATTCCGCTGGAAGCGGCGAGCCTCGGCGATGTGCTGGTGCGGGCTGTGCAGACGTTTTCTGGGAGGGCGGAGGAGAAAGGCCTGCTGCTGGTGCTCGACTGCCCGGCTGGAATTCGGGCGAAGGTCAATGCAGCACTGCTTGAACAGGCAGTGGGCAACCTTCTCGACAACGCCATTAAATACAGCCCGGAAAAAACCCGTATTTCCGTCACGCTGGCGCGACGCGACGACCAGATTGATATCCGTGTAACGGATCAGGGGCCGGGCATTGAAAGAAAGCATCTCGACAGAATTTTTGAGCGCTTCTACCGCGTAGATCAGGCTCGCAGCCGCGCCATGGGCGGAACCGGGCTGGGGCTGGCGATCGTAAAGCATGTGGTTTTGGCTCATCATGGGGCTGTGACGGTGGAAAGCGTGTTCGGGCAGGGCAGTACCTTCATCCTGACTATTCCGCAGGGCTGAGTCATTTACCTTAACGAGCCTCTTACAAAACCCTGCGGACGACACAGAGGGCGTCCCTCCATCTTGCAAGACAGGCCGTTTTCATCATCTTCTGGAGGGGCGTGCTCCGTCACGACCGTCTTCTCTGGGGGGTTTGCAAGAGCCGCTAACAACTTTCTAACAAAAACCCTTCGCTTTTTGGCACCGCGTTATGTTCTAATTCACGGCGTAACAACTGATGAGTGCAAACCCTTCAGTATCGAGAAAGCACCTGCGTGAGCGGGGCAGGAATACAAAACAGGAGGTCTTATGTTTAGACAATTTAAGAGTTTGTGTTGTGCGAGTTTGGCGGGTGGACTTGTGTTGGCGGCAGGCTGCGGTAACTCGCGCGAGGGGATCACCATGGCGGGGTCGACGGCGTTTCAGCCGTTCGCGGAAAAGCTGGCGGAGCAGTACATGATCACACATCCCGAGTTGTCCATCACCGTTCAGGGTGGCGGCTCATCGCTTGGGATCAAATCCTGCCTGTCAGGTGTGGCCCAGATCGGGGTGGCGGACCTGATCGAGCTTCCCGTCGAGGCGGCTGCGCTCTTGAGTATCGTGGCGGCACGCGATGGGATCGCCGTGGTTCTGAATCCGGCCAACAAAGTGGCGGCGATGACCTTGGAACAGGTCAAAGATGTTTTCACCGGCAAAATTCAGAACTGGAATCAAGTGGGCGGGGAAGATCATGCCGTTGCCGTGATTTCACGAGAGGCGGGATCGGGTACAAGGTCCTCTTTTGAGCAGATCATCGGAGGGGTCAAGCTGACCAGCGATGCGCTCATTCAGGATTCCAATGGCACGATCCGCGAGACGGTGGCCAATGATCCCAATGCCATCGGCTATATCTCTCACGGCTTGGTTAATGAGAAGATAAAATCCGTGACGGTAGACGGTTACTCATGCACCGAAGCGGAAATTATGGCGGGAAACTATAAGCTTGTGCGGCCGATCTTTCTGATGGCAAAAAAGGATGCCAGTCCGGCCTGCAAGGCTTTTCTGGAATATGTCCTCTGTGCCGAAGCCCAGGAACTGATTCATCAGAATGGCCTCATCAAAGTGAAGTAGAAATGCGAACGTTCAACGTTCAATTACCATGAAGCTTAATGGCGAAAAGATAGTCAAATACGGGCTGATAACCGTGGCCTTCTCGGCCCTGGCCAGTCTCTTGCTGATTGCCGGTTTCATTTTGAAGGAAGGGTTGCCCTTCATGCTCAAGGTGGGCGTGAGGGACTTCCTCCTGGCTTCGGACTGGGATCCGCAGGCGGGGAAATTCGGCATCTACCCCATGATCGTGGCCTCGCTGTATGTTGCCTTCGGGGCCATGCTGATCGGTGCCCCGCTGGGGGTGGCGGGTGCGATCTTCCTGAACGAGTTTGTGCCCAAGCCGGTGATGCGGGTTGTCAAGCCAACCATTGAACTGCTGGCAGGCATACCCTCGGTCGTGTTCGGTTTTTTGGGGGTGATGGTCTTGGCACCATTTATCCGTCAAAACATGGGGGGGCCGGGGCTTTCGGTACTGGCGGCTGCGGTGATTCTGGGAATCATGGTTTTGCCCACGGTGATCAGCATTTCTTCTGATGCCATCGGCGCGGTACCCAACTCCTATCGTGAAGGCGCCTTGGCGCTGGGCGCGACCCGCTGGCAGAGCGTCTATATGGTGACCATTAAAGCCGCCTGGTCGGGGATTATCGCCAGTATCATTCTGGCAATGGGGCGCGCCTTGGGCGAGACCATGGCGGTGATCATGGTGGCTGGCAATACGGTCAAAATTCCGCATTCGGTGACGGATCCCGTTCGCACGCTGACCGCCAATATTGCTTTGGAAATGGCCAATGCCACCGGCATGGCCCGTGAAGCTCTCTTTGCCACGGGCGTGGTTCTGTTTGTGGTGATCATGATCCTGAACGGTATCGCCCTCTCGACGATCAAAACGAAGGTACGCCGGAAATGAGGATCTCTCCAAAAATTGCTCAGGTTTTGGCTGTATTTCTTCTCGGCGCCTCCACGCTTCTGACGTTGGCGATCTTGGTGTTCATTATTGTTTTTGTCCTGAGCAAAGGCCTGCCCGGGGTGAATTTCGAGTTTCTCTTTTCCTCTCCCAAAGACATGGGGCGGGCTGGCGGCATTTTCCCGACACTGGTGGGTACCGTCCTGCTTCCCCTCATGGCCCTTGCACTCGCCGTGCCGCTGGGGGTGGGGACGGCGGTATATTTGACAGAATACACTCGGGAGACGCGGTTTACCCGGATATTGCGGTTCGGGACCGACTGCCTGGCCGGCATTCCCTCCATTATTTTCGGTTTGTTCGGGTTCATCTTTTTTGTGGTCACGCTGAAAATGGGATGGTGCCTACTGTCGGGTGGTTTGACGCTGGCCATCATGGTGCTGCCGACCATTATCCGAACTTCAGAGGAAGCCACCCGGGCGGTGCCGAATTCCTATCGTGAAGTGAGTTTCTCGCTGGGCGCAACGCGCTGGGAGACGGTGCTCAAGGTGGTGCTACCGAACGCCCTGCCCGGTATTGTCACCGGCGTCATGCTGGGGATCGGGCGGTGCATCGGGGAGACGGCGGTGGTGATCTTCACCGCCGGGTCATCCCTCCGGATGCCGACCTCAGCGTTCGACTCGGTACGTACGATGTCGGTCCATTTTTACATTCTGGCGCGGGAAGGCATCTCGAATGAGAAGGCCTATGCCACTGCCGCAGTTCTAGTCATTTCCGTGTTGCTGGTGAATCTGGCAGCCTATGGCATGATGCACCATTTTATTGCGAAGAGGTCCAAATGACCACAAAGCGTCCCGTTAAGATCGCCACCCGAAATCTCCGGGTCTTCCTGGGGAAGGAGGAGGGTCTGCGCGGCGTCACCCTCAACATTCCCGCCAATCAAATTCTGGGAATCATTGGCCCTGCGGGCTCGGGGAAGACAACGTTTCTGCGGGCGTTGAACAGGCTGAATGACCTGTCGCCCGACACCTATGTCGAGGGTCAGGTTCTTTTGGACGGGCAGGACATCTATCATCCGTCATTCGACGTGGTGGCGCTTCGCAAGCGGGTCGGAATGCTGTTTGCCCTGCCGGTTGCGCTGCCCATGAGTATTTTTGAGAACGTGGCGTATGGGCCGAGATTGTCGGGCATCCGCAATCGGAAGCGATTAGAGGAGATTGTTGAACGTGGCCTGAAGGCGGCCTTCCTGTGGGACGAGGTCAAAGACCGGCTCCAGATGTCAGGACTTCGGCTTTCCGGCGGTCAGCAGCAACGCTTATGTCTGGCGCGGGTATTAGCGATGGAAGAGTTGGAGGTGATCTTGCTTGACGAGCCCTGCTCGGGGCTGGATCCCATCTCAACATCGAAGATCGAGGAGGCTCTTACGATCCTTAAAGTGAAATATACCATTATCCTGGTCACCAACAATACCAAGCAGGCGGCGCGGGTGGCGGATGAGACCGCCTTTTTCCTGGGAGGAGAAATGGTAGAATATGGGCATACTGGCAAGATCTTTACCGCGCCGGATGACAAGCGGACCAACGATTATGTGACAGGCAAGTTCGGATGAGCACAGATACCGTCATAAGTGTAAGTAACCTGGACCTGTTCTACGGGGATTTTCATGCCCTGAAGCAGGTGCCGATGGAGGTAAAGGGGCGGCACATTACCGCCTTGATCGGGCCTTCGGGCTGCGGGAAGTCCACCCTGCTGAGGACGCTCAACCGGATGAACGACCTGATCCCGAGCGTGCGGGTAAGCGGCTCCATCCTTCTGGAAGGGAAGGATATCTACTCGAAGGGGACGGATGTCTGTGCTCTCCGCAAGCGGGTGGGAATGGTGTTTCAGCGGCCGAATCCGTTCCCTCTCACAATCCATGACAACGTTACCTTCGGTCTGAGAGTGGCGGGACTCGCTGACAGGAGTCGCACGGAGGAGATCGTGGAGCGCAGTTTAAGGGCCGCCTGGCTGTGGGATCAGCTCAAAGATAAGCTTGACCAGCCTGCGCTGGAGCTGCCGCTTGACCAGCAACAGAGGCTCTGTGTGGCGAGGTTGCTGGCCATCGAACCAGAGGTGATCCTGATGGACGAGCCCTGTTCGGCGCTTGATCCCATTGCCACGGGGCGCATTGAAGAGCTGATGCTGGATCTTAAAGCGAAATATACGATTGTGATTGTGACGCACAACATGCAGCAGGCTGCCAGAATTTCAGACTATTCCGGTTACATGCTGCTTGGTGAAATGATAGAATTCAGCAAAACGGCAGGGATATTCACAAGTCCCGTGGATAAGCGTACGCAGGATTATGTGAGCGGGCGGTATGGGTGAGGAGGGGGTGGAGAGAGAAGTCAGGTCGCTCTAATTGAGCGAAAGAAGGAGCCATAGAATGGAACGGCGTTTTGATGAGAATTTGCAGGCATTGAAATATCAACTCATGAAAATGAGCGCGATTGCGGAGGTTATGATAGCCGATGCGGTCAAGGCGGTCGTGGATCGTAATGAGTCCGTGGTCGCAGGGGTCTATAAGCGCGAGGAGCAGGTGAATGCCATGCAGGTGGAGATTGATGAGACCTGCCTGACCCTGATCGCCCTACACCAGCCCGCGGCCGGCGACCTGCGGTTCATCCTGGGTGCCGCCAAGGCAAATGCGGAACTGGAACGGCTTGCCGATGAAGCGGTGAATATCATCCAGAGGGCCGAGCATCTGATGAAGGCCCCGTCGTTGAGGCCTTTTGAAATTATTCCCCAAATGGCGATGATCGCCCGCGGCATGGTTCGCGATAGTCTTCACTCCTTTGTGAACCGAAATGTGGAGTTGGCTCGTGAGGTGTTGCTCCGTGATGACCAGCTTGACGATTTGAAGAAGGAAATCGCAGAGGGGTTGACAGAGTTCATGACTAAGGATTCTGCGTCGGTGCCACGAGCGCTTGATCTGCTTCTGATTTCGCGTTACCTGGAGCGTATCGGCGACCATGCCACCAACATCTCCGAGGTTACGATTTTTGTTGTCGAAGGCCGGGACGTTCGGCATCACTCGGATCAGAGGGCAGAAGTTAGAAGTTAGAGCCCAGTAATCAAACTCAAACTATCGACCTCCTTCAAATCCAGAATAATGATCACCTCTTGTAAGGCCACCACACTGCCGGTTTCCACTTGCCGAGCGAGAACAGACGCGGGGCAAACATCTTGCGTAGCGTTTCGGCCAGGAATACGCTCACGCCCAGGGTCATCGCCATGACCCACTCCTGATAGTGCATCGGCACGGTCTGGAACGGTCGGCGCATAAACGGCAGGTAGATCACGGCCAGTTGTAACACAACGGCGATGGCCAAGGCCAGCAGGAGCGGCCGGTTGCGGAAAACGCCCAACCTGAAGATGGTCAGCTCATCGGAGCGCGCGTTGAAGGCCACGAGCCATTCAAATACCACGATCGCGCAGAAGGCTGCCGTGCGCGCTTCCGTCAAGCCAAAGTGCCGTAGCGCAACGGTTCCAACTCACGAGGCTGGAGGCTGGTTAGAGCGAGTGAAGCAAATAGGCAAGTGTGCGCAAGACACGGGGGGGCACCCGAAATCAGTGTTTCGGCAATCTGAGAGTTCTTGACGGCAGGCGGATTCGGGCGGGAGTGCCTGTTGCGCAAGGTCGTCACGCAGTTGAGAAGAAGCGGATTTGGCCGAAAGTTGGCAGTGACGAATCGATACGCACGTAGGTAAGGCTGGCACGGAGTAGTTCGATGAGTTGGGTGTCGGGAATCTTGCGGCAGAGCCGGGTAAGGCGTCTGAGTAAGCC
>JBBQNS010000091.1:0-15795 GCA_038330175.1 Kiritimatiellia bacterium | reverse complement strand
AGAAACGAATCCCAATCCTTTTGGCTTAAATTTTTCCGGAGATACAGCACCGCCAGCATCCGGTTCAGGGGCACAGATTCAAATACCAAAAAGTTCTCAAAATCAACCGGCGCCCCACGCGCCTGCCCACTTCTCGCGTCCTGATTATACTCCCATGCCCCAAACAAACCCTCACGCACCCAGAACCACTGTTCCACCGGCTCCAGCCGTGTCACCATACCCGACGGCGCAAAATGTTTCTCCAAGTGTGCAAACCCCCGGAAGAACCCCGAAAATAGAAACGACACCGCATCCCTGAAATTCTCCACCCGGTCATAGGCTTCACGAAGGAATGCCGCCTGTTCCTCAGCAAGTATCTGATCCCCGGTTTTCTTATGGATTCTGGATTCTGACTTCTGGATTCTCGCATTTCCCGCTTCCGGCGGGCAGAGGCGAATGTCCCAGTCACACGCCAGCAATGCCGCCCGGCGCCGCTGAATCACCGCATGGACCATGGCGTCCGACCGCTCCATATAATGGTAGAACCATTGCAGATCGGCATAAGCGCCGCGCTCACCAGCCTCCAGAAGACTGATCAGTTTCGGCAGGCTCATCCCTCGAAGCGGATTATAGGAGTCTCTCCAGCGGTTGCTCTTTTGGCTGTTTAATTCGATTACCATATTCACACCGTCCATGCGTCTGAAACGTCCGATCCGTCCGAACTTCCAGCGGTCTATTGTCCAGCCTGTATCACTTCCGGCCTGACAATCTCCGGGCTCACCGTCCGGGGCTGTGCCAGTGCCTTGCCCAGCATCTGGTTCCCGTAATAGAAGCCGAGACCAAACTTTGCAGTTTCCGTCAACCCACCAATGGCCTTTTCAAGAACACCCGGCTCCCTGGGAATCGCATTCAACGGCGGCAGGATGGACGAAACCTTCATTTCGCTTACACCGGTTGCCGAAATAGTCATGTTCGATCCCTTGATTGTCACCAAATCAACCGTCCGCGGCTGATTATAATAACTGTTCAGCCCCTGATTGACGTCCACCTTCTTAAAGGCCGACGCGCAGCCAGAACACAATCCCGCCGCCACCAATCCTACCAGCATCAAATATTTATTCATGTTGATCTCCTTGATAAAGGGAGGAATTCAACGGAATGGCCCTGCTTTTTGCGCCGAGTTCGGGCCGTGTAGTGAACTAACAGCCAAGAATTTTTTCCTTTTAGCAATCGTCATGTGAGCAAAACCCTGATGCAGAATCAGGCTTTCCCTGATGGTGAATCCCTTTGACAGAAGCAGAATTAAATGTATTGTTGAAAACAATTCCGCCGGAAATAGGTGGAAGGGACAATTTATGATTTTGATGCGTTTAAACGCAGTAAGGCTTTCATTGAAAACCGCGAACTTTCGACGTGTGAAGCAAGACTGGGTAAGGCGCGCCCCCCTGTGGGCGCGACTCCATGTCTTGTGTTTCACACGTGGGGCTTCGCGGTCCCTCAATGGGGGCATGAGCTTGGGGCTCGCGCCTCTTTTTTTGTGCGAACTCCACTAATAAAAATAAGTAGAGAGGATATTTATGCCTTGGACTGTAAAATCAGGATGGGTGCGGGTTCGCGTTATCATGACCTATGCCGCCATCGGATTATTGGCTGCGGCAACGGCATGGGCGGTATCAGTTGTCGGTGACAAGCTGGTTCAGGCGAGGCGACAGGCTTTGATTGAGTCTCTCCAAGCCAATTTCGCTGGAAACGTCAATGATCTGATACTGCAACTCTACCAGGGGCAGAAAGATTTCATCCAGCCCACACCTCCCGGTATGGATCACCTTCGCCAGCCTGTAGGAATGATGTCTTTCGATCCTAAGGGGTTCCCTCCAAATTTCCTGAATGGCTTGATTGGCGACACAGTAGCAGGTTGTCCTGTCTACTCGATCACTTTGCAGGAGGATCGTCAAACACGATCCATTCAAATCCTGAATGATGACGGGGAAGTCATTTATGAGTTGCAACGCCCAGGCTATGACCCAAGATGGCTGGTTCATCTGATCAAACCGTGGATCTATGAGGCGAAATACACGGCTATCTTCCGGGCAGAAACAGAAGATTGGCTCGATCCGTCCCGAATCGGGGTTAACCTTCAGTTGATTCCCTATTCCTTTATAGGAACTTACGCTGAAAACACGATCCAATCGGTTCCCGAGGCGATCCAGTCATTCAGCAAATCGTCATCCGGGGGCGGTGTCATGCTGCTCCGCTCTCAGTTGGCCCAAAGCAACATTGTATTTGATGCCATTTGGAAGGTTCCAACGGGCATGGCCATGATTGTCAGCTATCCGGATAGCTTCACGAACCGGCTGGAGATGTTCTATTCCTCGAACCTGATGCTTCATTGCTGGTCGCTTCTGGATACCAATCTTGTGACGGAAGGAACGAACACGTTGACCTGGGTGGATACGGGGTTAACGAATGGCTCGGGTATTGCCTGCCGATTCTATGCAGTAGGAAATTCGGGAGACAGAGATGGCGATGGGGTAAGTGATGGGCGTGAGGCTTTGATGTACCGGAGTAACCCGGACTCGGTTGACAGCGACGGGGATGGTTTGGTGGACGGATACAGCGGGGTGGTAACGACCAACACTTATCCCGGTGGTATCACCACTAACGGAAGCATTTTTGTGTTGGGCGAAATGTCATTGGGAACCGACCCGACAAAGTTTGACACGGATGGCGATGGGTGTGGGGATGGCTGGGAGGTGGCGCATGGCCATAACCCGCTGAATCCCAATGACCCGCCGAATATCTCTGGCACCATTGTCTACTCCGGTCGCCAAACAGGAACGGTATGGGTCATTGCTGTCACCAGTTCAAATAGCTGGGATACCACCCACTGCGCAACATCCTCGCCAAGCGCCTCCCCGAATTCGTTTACATATCTGATCCCCGATCTGGAGCAAACCAACTACTGGGTGAAGGCCTGGCTGGACAGCAACGGGAACGGGGCTACTAACGCCACCGAGGCGTTAGGAAGCCTGACCAATATTGCTATTGTCATCACCAATCGCATGATCGGGCAGGATATCACGCTGGCAGATCCAGACAATGATGTTGACGGCCTTCCCGACTGGTGGGAAATAGCCTTCTTTGGAAGCACAACCAACACCACCGGAAGTGCTGATCCGGATGGGGACGAGTACACGAATCAGGAAGAATGCGAGGCCAACACAGACCCTACGAATAGCCTCAGTCATCCCTGGAATATCAGCGGCACAATCACCTATACCGGAACACAAACCGGAATGATCTATGTGGTGGCCAGCACCAGCGAAACAGAATGGGCATGGGCCAATGCATGCGTCAATACCAATCCGGGCACTTACACCATCACCCACTTGCCGCCTGGAAGCAATTATTGGGTTCGCGCTTGGCGGGACAGCAATGGGGATGGCCTGCCTACGTTCTGGGAGGCTTTAGGATACGATCCGTGTTATCCAGTGGTGTTGGATACCAATCTGGCTAGTCACGATTTCAGCCTTTTCGATCCTGACACTGATGGAGACGGCCTTCCTGATTGGTGGGAAATACTTTACGGCTTTGATCCGACCCGTGGAGGTGCCGATGAGGCGGTGGCATGGTGGAAACTTGATGAGGGTGCCGGAACAAACATTCTGGACTCCACCGCTAATGCTAATACTGGTGTGTTGAAGAATGGCACGAATGCATGGGTGACAGGCATCATCAGCAATGCCTTGTCTTTGAATGGAACCAATACCTATGTCGAAGTTCCTGACAGTGCGAGCCTCAAGCCTGACGCGGTCAGTGTCGGAATGTGGATCACGCCTTCAAGACTTTACACCAATGGGACAGCCATGTTCCTGAGTAAACGCATTCCCGGCGGCAGTGCCGGTTACAGCCTCGGCTATGAGAACGGGAAACTGGTTTTTACCTTCTGCTCCAGTGGGGCGCGCGTCCTTGGGTTTCCATGTGCCCTTACCTCCGGGGTTCCCGTCCATGTGGCAGGTTCCTTTTCCGGAACGCTTCAAGCCCTGTTTATCAATGGGGTGCAGGTCGCCTCGACCAACTATGACTGGGGAAGCGGTTTCGGTAAGGTTGACCAGGATGCCAATGTTTTGAGAATTGGAGCCGCTTCTGGAACAACTCCGACGAACTTCTTTGCCGGCCTGTTTGATGATGTGAGGGTTTATCCCGGCGGCTGGGCAACTAATGATGTGCGAGCTATTTGGGAGCTTGGTGCTGATCCGGATCAGGATGGGCGAAGCAATTCCGAGGAATACAAGCACGGTACGAATCCGATCAACAGTGACGCCGATCACGATGGCCTGCCCGATTGGTGGGAGTTAAAGTACTTCCATGATCTGACTCGATGCGATGCATGTACAGATTCTGATGGTGACGGATTGAGCAATTTGGAGGAATTCCAGATCGGCACCTCCCCTGTAAATCCTGATACGGATGGTGACGGGCTGACTGATGGCTATGAAGTGCAGTATAAAAAATCGGTAATCAGCTGGGGGGATGTCATTTGCGGATCGGCGAATGTGCCCATTGGTTTAACAGATGTTGTTGCAATGGCCGCAGGTTATCAGCATAGCGTCGCCCTCACACGGCAGGGGACGGTATCGGGGTGGGGTGATGATAGTTGTGGCCAGACGACAGGGCTTAACGGATTGACCGGCGTTGTTGGGATTGCGGCGAGCGGTTTCAATAACATGATTCTTCTGAATGATGGTCGGGTAACATGTTTGGGTGACAACTACTATGGGCAGGCGAATGTACCCACTGGCCTGACGGGAGTCGTGGCGGTTGCGGTAGGATGGCAACATAGCATGGCTCTAAAAAGTAATGGCGTGGTGGTTTGTTGGGGTGATTATAGTCATGGGGGGGGGGAGGGGGAGGCTTGGGGCCATTATGGGCAGACGAATGTACCAAGCGGGCTCACTGGTGTCGTTGCGATTGCGGGGTGTGGGTACAACAGTATGGCCTTAAAAGGTGACGGCAAGGTGGTTTGCTGGGGCGACTACACTTGCGGACAGACGAATGTGCCAAGTGGGTTGACCGGCGTCGTGGCGATTGCCTCAGGCTGGTACCATGGTATGGCGCTGAAGAATGACGGGAAAGTGGTGTGTTGGGGTGATAACAGTTACGGGGAAACGAATGTGCCAGTTGGTTTGACAGGGGTTGTCGCTATTTCCGCGAGTGGGTATAACTGTATGGCCCAGACGATGGATGGCAAGGTGATATGTTGGGGCGATAACAGTTACGGGCAGTTGAATACACCAACTGGATTGTCGGAAGTCGTGGCGGTTGCCGCTGGAGATAGTTTTAGTTTGGCTGCTTTTGGCGTGGATAGATCCCTTAATCCCCTGAGTGATGATACCGACAATGATGGAATGCCCGACGATTGGGAAATTGCCAATGGAACAAATCCCTTGTTCAACGATGCAAGTGTTGTCGATGCCAACGGGATTTCAAATATTGCAAAGTATCAGTCCTACCTTACGTCCGACGCCGATCAAGATGGCTTGCCTAATTGGTGGGAAATCCAATATTTCCACAATGTAACCAATGCCGTTGCTTCTGCGGATTCTGATGCTGACGGACTGAGTAATTTGGCGGAATTCCAGATTGGCACCTCTCCTGTAAATTCTGATACGGATGGGGATGGGCTGAGCGATGGATATGAAGTTCTTCATAAGAAATCGGTGATTAGCTGGGGTGACATCATTTGCGGGGCTACGAATATGCCCATTGGCTTGACGGGCGTTGTTGCGGTGGCGGCAGGTTATCAGCATAGCATCGCCCTCACAAAGCAGGGGACAGCGGTGGGATGGGGTGATAATAGTTATGGGCAGTCGAATGGGCTGTACGGATTGACTGGTGTTGTTGGAATTGCGGCGAGCGGTTTCAATAATATGGTTCTCCAGGATAATGGCCAGGTATCATGTTTTGGTGACAACTACTTCGGACAGGCGAATGTACCCACTGGCCTGACGGGAGTCGTGGCGGTTGCGGCAGGCTGGCAGCACAGCATGGCTTTGAAAAATAATGGTGTGGTGGTTTGTTGGGGCGACAACATCCATGGGTGGTGGGAATCCGATATGCATTATGGGCAAACGAATGTGCCAAGTGGGTTAACCGGGGTTGTTGCGATTGCAGGGTGTGGGTACAACAGTATGGCCTTAAAAGGTGACGGCAAGGTGGTCTGCTGGGGCGACTACACTTGCGGACAGACGAATGTGCCAAGTGGGTTGACCGGCGTCGTGGCGATTGCCTCAGGCTGGTACCATAGTATGGCGCTGAAGAATGACGGAAAAGTGGTGTGCTGGGGTGATAACAGTTGCGGGCAAACGAATGTGCCAAGCGGTGTTACTGGAATTGTGGCGATTGCGGCAAGTGGGTACAACTGTATGGCCCAGACGATGGATGGTAAGGTGATATGCTGGAGCGATAACAGCTACGGACAGTTAAATTCGCCAACTGGTTTGTCGGAGGTAGTGGCGATTGCCGCTGGTGATAGTTTTAGTTTGGCGGTATCAGGAAACGATTATGTGCTTAATCCCTTGTGTAGTGACACCGACGATGATGGCATCCCGGATGGGGTGGAGATTGCCAATGGGTTTGATCCATCCAATCCACTGGATGCTTTGCAGGATTTTGACAATGACGGTCTATCCAATATTGATGAATATAATTCGGGATTGAATTTCCGCAAGTGGGATACCGATGGAGACGGGCTGTCGGATGGTGCGGAGCTTCTTGTATACCATACCAATCCACTGATTCAGGACACTGATTCTGATGGTTTGGATGACAATGTAGAACTGGGTCTGGGCACTGATCCATGCAAACCCGATACGGATGGGGACGGACTATTAGACGGCGAGGAAGTGAATATATTCCACACCAATCCGCTTTTGGCTGACACGGATGGGGACGGCTTCAATGATGGCGTGGAAATAATGTGGGGTTCGGTGCCAACGAATTCAGCGTCATTCCTCTGTGTCATTTCAGGGACGGTTTCCTATCCCAGGGGCCAGGTCGGGCCGATCTATGTGATTGTCACCAATGCCGCGCAGACAGTATACCGCGTGGCGGGCATTCCAGCGCAGGGGGCATATTCTGTTGAAAATATTCCCACACTTTTGGGTTACGGGATTTGGGCATTTTGTGACGCAAATAACAATGGCGTTTATGATGCCGGAGAGGCGGTGGGGAGCTATTCGACCAATTCCCTGATTCCGTATGGCGATACCAACGGGATCGCCCTTGTCCTGCATGATGCGGATACCGATGCCGACGGGCTACCCGACTGGTGGGAATTGCAGTATTTCTCCAACCTTACCCAGAACGCCACTGGCGATTTCGATGGGGACGGGGTTAACAACCTGCAGGAGTACCTTGCGGGCACATCGCCAACCAATGCCGCTTCCAAATTGTGCTCGGTTTCAGGCAATGTGTCCTACTCCGGTATGCAGACAGGCAGTGTGGTTGTGTCGGTGACGCCCTGGCCTACCTTGGACACGACACCCTACCAAGGCACACTGGTCGCGCCGGGCGGCTTTTCGGTTACGAATGTCCCTACGCTTTCGAACTACTGGGTTTGGGCATACATCGATTCAAACAGCAATGGAACCCAGGATGAATGGGAGGCGTGCGGGTTCTGCACAAACAGCCCCGTATACCTGACCAATAGCACGACCAATGTCACAATCCAGTTGGATGATCCTGATACGGACGGGGACGGGTTGCCGGATTGGTGGGAACAGCGCATTGTCAATGCGTCCACCAATGTTGCCATTACGGCTATCAGCCAGGTTCTGCCGGGTGATGATTTTGATGGGGACGGCGTCAGTAATATAGATGAATACCGGAACAATACCGATCCGCTGAATTCCTCATCGCATGTCCCGGTGGCGAGCCTGCTTCCGAGTCAGGTTTCGATTACCACTAGTCAGACGACCGTTTGGGCTTCGGTGGCCTTGACGGCGGGGGCATCCCAAACAGTATCGGTAGTCGTCGAGCCGGCCGGGGGGACGGCGGTCAATGGGAGGGATTATTCATTCACCAATGCAACTGTGTCGCTGTCGGTGGGGGTCACAAACACTGCGTTTTCCGTGACAATTATCCCCACAGGTGACTCGATTGGGCGGACTCTACTTTTGGGCTTGAGGGTTACTTCCGGTCCAGCGGTTGCGTCGGTGTCGGGCCAGTGCCTGGTTGACTTTTGTGCCATAGATACCGATACGGATGGGGATACCCTGCCAAATTGGTGGGAATCGGCGCATGGTTTGAATCCAAATGATGCCAGTGATGCAGCTGGGGATCTGGATGCCGATGGGTTGGCGAACTGGTTGGAGTTCCTGCTCGGGACCAATCCGGGCAGCGGGTTTACGCCTGATAATAGTAACAGTTTGGAGTTAGAAGGTGGTGTATGGTGATTAGATCAGGAGCATTCATGTATAAGATTATCGTAAAACTTTGCACAGGTATCAGGGCGAAAACACCCATCAGTCGCCTGTTGCCGGTTTGTGTTGCAGTATTGATTCTGTCTGCGGGGTCGGGCTGGGCAACCCCCGCCTCATCATATACCAATTGGCCTGCCACCGATACGGAGTGGGTTGCGTTAACCAATCATATCAACTGGTGCTATCAGACGCTGGTGAAGCGGATCCAAGCGCTACAGCCGGATGTGGCGGCCTCCACAACTAACGATATTACTCCTTCCTATGTCCATCCCTACCGTGATTATGTGAGGTTTGCACAAAAGATTGACACTCTCGCAACTAATTTTGTCTGCCATACTCAGGCGGTGGCGAGTGTCGGGTTTAGAGATGAGTTCAAGACGTGGTTCACCAATTCCTTGGCAGGCGGGGGCTGTAATACTGACTTGCCGCTCTGGGGTGTGACCAATCTTCACCAGGCAGCCTTCGGCAAAGATCAATGGACCACCAATTTCCCGTTGCATGCCTGGATGACCATTACCAATCGCGCCATTCAGGTGGAGGTTCAGAATGCCATCACCAACCTACTGTGGTCTCGACGAAAGATAACGGCCATGCCCGGCTCTGGTGGCGTCCCGACTGGATGCAGGGATCCCATGTATACGGTGGGGCGAACAAACTATCCAAATATCGGAGAGCCTTATCCAAGTGGGTGTAGCAACGTTTACCTGAGCGCCAAGGATTATCAGGGGAATAACTGGACATCGCCAACCAATATGGGGACAGGCTATGTGTTTGGTAACATGTATGGTATGCCATACTATGCTGTGGGCTATTCGCTATGTCCAAGCTTTAATACCGTATATGGAGCTAGGGCCTATTCAAAACTCATCTTGGAGAACTGTAATACCAACTTCGAGATGGATGTGGTCTGGTACTTGCGGATCGACTATGAACCAGCCCATCCAACGTGGATTCAGAAGTGGTACAACTTCGATACGACCAATGCCCCCTATTCCTGGCCGGACATCCAAACGAACCACATGGTGGCGGTGGATTCCAGCAATGGACTGCGAAGCGTGGAGATTATGGCGGGGTATCCCTTGTATGAAAACCGTGATGTGAATCCGGTTTCAAAAGTGACCCACACGTCATGGCCAAGCGGAAATCAGTCCTACACCTGTCAGGCCTATGCCAATACCGCCTATTGGTTGTTGAAATGGAAGTTTTTGGATACGACACCACCCCCAGTTTCTACCAATGCGTTGATCGAAAACCCGGACACGGATATTGATGATCTTGTGGAAGTACCTGCCAACATGACCTCGCTGGGAGCCGATTCCGGTAGCATAGCCCTGATTGCGCCGCATGATCAGCCCTGTGTGCTTCTGCCGGTGGCGACCCCGCCCCTATGGTATGGCGGCTTGTTTGCCCATGCCTATCTATCGCAGGGCGCTTTCACAAATTTGCCTTACCATTATCTGTCGGAAACTTATGATCAGGATGGTTATTATACGGCATTCAGCTTGAAAACCCGCGTTGAGGAAAGCGGTATTCTCACCAACAGCACCACCCATCTCAAGCAGGTTGAAGTAGTGCGACCACGAGGTAATGCCGTGATCTTTGACTTCCCATGGACGGGAACTACTTTCAGCACCAAAGGGTATCCTTCAGGCGTGAACAAGTGGCGATCCTATGTGTTGGTGGATAAGACCCCAGATAACTCAGCTGATAAGGCTTACGATCTCTATTTCGCGTCAGGTATCATTCACTCCTTTGCCGCTGACGGTACGCTGGAGCGGATCAAGAGCTATGACGGGGCTGGAGTGGATCCCTCAGGTTCTGGAGCGGATTTTTCGGTAACATGGGGAAGTGGCGATGATGGCCCGGCGACGGCCTCCGACTCCCGTTATGATGTGACACTCTCCTGGAGCCGGGGTGACCTGACCAATGTGTCGTACAAAACGAAGGCCACCCCGATGGAGGAGACCCTCGTTTCGTTGCCTCTGGACTCCACCAAGTTTATCAAGAGCCTCGATAAGTCCCGTTTTTCCGAATCGGGTGTCGCCCTCAACACGGCCCGCAACGAAGTGACCTATGGCTCGGGTGTCAAAATTTCACGGACTGCTTCGGGATTGGCTGGAGCAAGCCGCACCGTAACGCTCATCCGCACGGTGCCCACAATTGGCGCATCGACACTGATAACCGAATTCAATGCATCCGACCGGGTTACCAAAAACGAGCTTTCCGCAGGCAGTGTCTCGGCGGCAACCAAGTATACTTACAATCCCGCTGGCCTGACGCGGTATGCCAATGGCTTGCTGAAGGAAGCCAAAATCGGGCAGGTGGATTATCCTGATGGATCCGTCGAAACCTTTACCTATACTGCGACCGGTGGCTGGCTCAATTCTGCCAGCTTGGCGTTGGGTGGCGGGAATACCAAACAGAAGGTATGTTCCTATTCTCCCGCGAATTCCGGGGATGAGGCTAATCCCACCAATCTGGTTGAGCGGCCAAGGAAGGTGGAGGAGCAGTTCAATGGAACAAAGGTCGGATCCAGCCTGTTTTCCTATACTGGGGCCGTTGCGTTGAAGGCGGAACGTTGCAAGTCTTCCGGTTCAGCCTGGGGCGCGACAGGCAATCTGCGCAATGAGTTTACGTTTGAAACTAGCGGAACCACCGCAGGCCTTCTCCACACTTCACTCTCCCCGCTGGGCAACGATACCTATTCGCAATATGCGGCCAACCATTTGCTCCACACGGAACAGTCGCACTTTGACGGCCGCACCTTCATTTCTGAAATCACCCCCTTTGGTGGCTTGAAATTAAGCCAGACCAAGGAGTCCGGCAACACCACTGACACGGTTCAGAGCGATACCGATGTTTATGGCCGCCCGACCACCACAACCTACCAGGACGGGTCAACCACCGTTGCCAGTTACACAACCATCCATGGCCCTGATTCAATTCAGAATGTGGATAGCTCCAGTATCAGTCTGCAATATTTCGCCAATGGCTTGACCAAGCAGGTGGTGGATGGCTCCACCAGCATCACGACCGACTATCTGTTTGATCCCCTTGGCTATCCCACCAAAACCACCCGTAGCGGTGGCGGCAAAATCGAGGTGGAGGAGTTCAAGTTTGATGCGGTTGGCCGTCCGACCTATTATAAGGACAAGCATGGTTTCGCAACCTCCTCTTCCTACACCCCTATCAGCGGGGGCGGCTTTACCAAAACAACCGTTCCGCCGTCTGGTGGGAGTCTGGTCGAGAAAATCTATGCCGACGGCCAACTCCAAGAAATGAGCGGTTCTGTTGCCCCCTTCCGACTCACCTGTGAGCGCAGTGTCTCCGGTGGCCAGTACAAGGAGAAGGCCTATAACACCGTTACCCCCGGCGAATACGCCGCCATCTATTCGACGTTCCGTGGCGAAGTTGACCATGTCCAACGTTCCATCGCCCCCTCCAAGAGCATAGCCGTCACCTCAGATGCCCAGGGCCGACCAATTCAGGCGGTAGACGAGGAGAGTATTTCCGCCGTCCAGTCCTTCAATTCGGCCAATCAGGTTGAATTGTCGGGGTTGGACTTGAATAGCAACGGAACGCCCGATCCCGCAGGAAGCGACCGGATCAAGAAAGCCCAGCGTGTCGTTACCGGATCAGGCGTAAAGGAGGAAGTGTTCGCCTATCCCACCACGGGGAATTCCGCCACTGAATCGCTAGCCATGATTCAGCCCGCCCTGAACGGGCTCAGCGGAAGTTTCTCCATCGCAGGCCGCGCAGGTACTGTTTCCCGCACCGGCTATACCGCCGGCGGCAAATACACCGTGACGATCAATAATCCGGACGGCACGAGTGAGGAACGAAAGTATGAGAAATGGCGGCTCGACACCGCTAAGCGCTTCAACAGTTCAGCGGTCATGATCGAGAAGACGCAGTATTTCTTCGATGGGCTCGGCAATCTTGACCATACTGAATCACTGCGCAACGGTACCACCTATAATACGCACTATTATCGGGACAGCCTGGACCGCGTGACGTCCATTTTCGGCCCTGATCCAACCAAGGCGCCGGTCTATATTTCTTATGTGGGCAACACGACCCGGATTCACAGCACAACCCGCTCTGACGGCTCACTGGTTACCTTTACCTATAATGATGCCGGTCGTATCTTGAGCCGACATGACAGCAGCGGAGTTGATTGTGACTTCAATTACGATTCGCAAGGTCGTCGCACATCCATGACCACTTGGCAGGGCGGAGTTGCGCGAACGACCTCCTGGGATTATGACGGAAGTACGGGACTGCTTCAGGAAAAGAAAATCAACGGAACTACGGTCGAAACCTATACGCACCGCGATAATGGGCAGGTCAAAACGGTGACCGATGCGAACGGGGTTGTTGCCACAGCTTCCTTTGATGCCGGCGGCAGCCTGAGCGGGGTGGTTCACAGCGATGGCACGGCGTCCATCACCCGTTCCTTTGATCGGCTGGGATGCCTCAACTTTATCGGCCTTTCTGGGGGCATTTCCGAAACGCTGGCAAACAATATCGAGGGCTTGCGGCTGAGCACAACGGTTTCAGGTGGAGGCATTGTTTCCGATGCCGCGCATCTCTATGGTTACGCGACTACGCATAATGGGCTTGTTTCCCGCTCCTCGACCATTAGCGGGCTGGGTACCCGAAACTTTGCTGTGAGCTACAACGGGGATGCCTCGGTTGCTGGTATTACCGACGGCGCGGTTACGGGTAGTTACGGGTATGTCTGGGGCACGCTGGTTTCGAGCCAGACCGTATCCAGCGCGGGCGGAGTTGCCTTGCAGAAGGTGGTCGCTTGGGATTATGTCAATAACCGCCCCACTGAAATCAAATACGTAGCGGGCGGCTCTGTAGTTTCCTCAAACACCTATCAGTATGTGACCAATGATGACCGCATTGCCAGCATTACGGCCAAGGACGGTACGTCTTGGCAGTATCGCTATGATTCACGGGGTAGATTGAGTTTCGGGAAGCGGTGTCTCGCCGATGGTAGTGCCATGTTCGGGCGGGAGTTTTCGTATTCATTCGACAGCATGGGCAATACGGTTCTGGCGGGACCTCTAGCCGCGACCGGGATCCCGCGCTATTCATTCACATCCAGTGGCTTCAACGTAAATAGCGAGAACAACTGGGGTAGCGTGATCGAGGTGTCTGGCAATGCCGCAACGAATACGCGGGTGGTAGTGAACCGTACGCTGGCACAGCGGCAGGGAACGTACTTTTGGGCCGCCATCACCGTTTCTAACACCACCTCCGCCGTTGACCAGGAAATTAAAATCTGGGCGGCGCGCACCAATGCTCCCGGCGATCTGGTCGGCTGCATTTCCGGGCGGGTTGTAGTGGCCAAAGCGGTGGAGGTGCCAACCTATGACAATAAGTTATCCAAGACTGCGGACAGCCGCAGGCAGTTCGTCTACAACGCGATGAGCTGGATGGTGGAGGCGCAGAATTCCGGTCTCACCAAGCCCCTCAAGCTCAAACTCGATTATTACCCCGATGGGCGCCGTGCCCGCAAGATCGTGCTGGAGCAGAACGGCGCAACGTGGAATACGAACGAAGTGCACCAGTTCTACTACGATGATTGGAATCTGATTTCCGAGTTTGTGGTCAATGGTCTAGGGTCTAAAGTTTACCATTACACCTGGGGCCTTGATCTAGCCGGGCAGCGTGATGGAAAGCTAGGCCAGGAGAGCGGAGGAATTGGCGGGCTCCTGGCGATTACGGAAATCGATGGAACCACGACGAATGTTTATTACCCGGTGGCTGATCATATTGGAACGATCAGACAATTGGTCAGCGCCCAGACCGGCGCGATTGTGGCGGAATATGAATATGACCCCTTCGGCGTGCTTCTAATGAAGACTGGGGCGAAGTCGGCGGTGTGCCCGTTCCGGTTCACCTCGAAATATTATGATTCGGAAATCGGCCTCTATTATTTCGGGTATCGTTATTACGACCCGGCCACGTCGAAGTGGCTCACGCTGGATCCGCTGGGAGAGGAAGGCGGGATCAACCTTACAGAGTATTGTTCCGGAAACCCGGTGAACAAAACCGATGGGCTTGGCCTTGCCGCGGACGACAACATCAACAACCATATCAGGGAACTTGAAGAACTTACTGGGGTGGCGGACGATCCTGCCGCGCAGAAAAGCAAAAAAGCAGCACATGAATTGCAGAAACTTCTTGTGACTGGCACTGATGTGGCGGCCTCCTTCAATCCGGTCGTTAGTACCTTTGATGCTGTTAGCGGTCAGAATTCAATTACACAAGAGAAGCTAAGCTGGTGGCAACGTGGATTGGCTGCTTTGCCAGTTCTGTCAAAAGTAAGATTTGTGCGGCCACTGGCAACACTCGCGCGTGAAGGCAATGAAATGCGCAAGGAAGTTGCCGTAATGCGACAAATTGAATCGGGCTTGTCCAGGGAGGCGGGTTTCGCCACACGAAGTGCGGGTTACTTTGAAGACATCGCGAAAAACGCAACACGAAATCCTAACAGCGATAAGCTGGTATTGGGGCACTTCTCGGGGGACGCCATCAGCTACCAGAAAGTAGCCGCGCATTATAAGGCAACATATTTCAAGGTTGATGATTGGAATGCGGTCACAAAAGGGTTGTCCAAAGACGAGATTTGGAGAATCAATGAATCTTTTCTGACTCAGCAACTTCGTCAGGGAAAGCAGATCCTCTTTTCACATGATCCGCTCAGCGCGAAACAAGGAACGTTTTTCGAGCGAGAAGTCAATTTTCTGAGAGAACTCGGATATAGTTTCCGGCAGAAGAATCAATGGACATGGGAGGCGGTTCGATGAAGAGCAATAACATCCCATCGGATGAGGATTTCGCACGTGCATCTGCTGCTTTAAGCAGGAGGTCTAGGGGCTTAAGTCAAGTGAGTGAACGGATTTTAAATCTGTTTCGAAAAAGCGATGATATTTATGAGTTCTTCATTATGGATTGCTCGGATACATCTTTTCGAGCCTCAGTTTTCTTTCGTTGGAACTTGCAAATTAAAGAGGCTAATGACTCAGGCTTGTCCGCTAGAATTATCAATGCCGTATATGCGGAATTAGAGTCGGTTGGCAGAGGGGCCCGCAGTGCAATTAAAGTCGAATTCGAGTTTGATAGTCACGAAAATGTTGAACTAAATTACGAGGGAGATTATTTCCTGCGCCTTAGGTAGAGCCTGTCCCAATAGCCAAAAACCCAACCAGGCATGAGCGAAGTGATTGAAAAAAAAGGGCAAAGATCGTTAAAAACGATACTTTGCCCAGAATCAGTGTGCTATAACTCCTAGAACATTACCGCTGGGAGGCACACC
>JBBQNS010000090.1:0-16116 GCA_038330175.1 Kiritimatiellia bacterium | reverse complement strand
GGAGCGCTTTTATCCGTGACCGTCATGAAGCCGCCCTGCGCTTTCAGGTAATCCAGAATGACGTCGGTGAGCTCAGTAACCTTTTGAAAGCCGGGTTTACGGAGGCATAGGTCGATCTTGCCGTCAGGCCGCACCTGTTTGATGAAGCCGTCAATCTTTTGCCCTCGTTCCAGCGGCTGGAAAACATCGTTATAAAACAGGACGCCCCCATGCCGGTTGTTGACAATGGCCTTGTAACCTAAATCCGTTTCGTCACAGATCAATAGCTGAACTTTTTCGCCAGGTTGATACGTCGCTGGCGTCCGGTTGAGGTATTTATCAAGTTTAGAGGAAGCGGCAATACGGTTGCTGGTTTCATCAAGATAGATGTAAACGACATAAGACTGATGCTCAATCATCTTTGTCTTTTGTTCCCGGAACGGAACCAATAGATCCTTGGGAAGTCCCCAGTCGAGGAACGCACCGATGGGGGTCACGGCGACCACGCGCAGAACAGCAAACTCGCCGACCATCGCCAGCGGTCGAACGGTGGTGGCCGTGAGCCGGTCTTCGGAGTCGAACATCAGGAAGACCTCAATGATGTCTCCGGGCTGCCAGTTCTTGGGGACATAGCGGTTGGGTAAAAGGACTTCGCCTAAATTACCTCCATTAAGAATGAGGCCATGGTCCGTTGCTCGCAACACTGGTAATCGATTAATTTTGTCAATTTCAGCCATTCGTAAATTTCCTTAATGCAGATAGCCACGGGCATGGCACCCCCGGCAAGGTTCGAACTTGCGACCGCCGGATTAGAAATCCGATGCTCTATCCAGCTGAGCTACGGGGGTAAAACGAAGGCGGGATGATAGGCGGACATGGCTTGGCTTTCAAGCAAAGATTGAATTTCAAGTCTATAGAATTTGAGAAATCATTAAACTTGGCATTATCTGCGGTGCTTGACCAGATAAGCGGCATTATGGGATAGTTTACCTATGACAACGCTGACTGTTATTGAAGCTGAACGTGATTTCAAGGGAACCTTGCGCCGGGTAACATCCGGACACGAGGTGATTGTCTTGAAACGGGGAAAGCGTGAGGTTGCGGTTATGATGCCAATGTCAGTCATGGAGGATCTTGAAGATATCCGGGATGCTGACGCCGCCTACGCCGCACACATCAAGGATCCCTCCAAGGCCATCACCCTTGATGAGTACGAGCGCCGCCGGGGAGTCCGGGAATGCGCTACACGGTAACACTCGAACGGCAACCCCAACGGGCGCTTGATTCAGCGAGTGGCGACCTATTACGCCGGCTTCTTGCAACTCTACATGCTCTTGCCGACAATCCCCGTCCCAACGGCGTCAAGATCCTGAAAGGCCAGCGGGGACACTGGCGTGTCCGCGTTGGCGATTGGCGCATTATTTACATGATTCAGGATCAAGCCCTAATCGTCCTGGTATTACGCATTGCCCACCGCCGAGAAGTCTACCGATAAGGGATTCAGTTGTTGGGTTGTCAGGTTGCTCGGTTGTTAAGGGGGTCGGCAATGACTGAGGCTTTTCCTTTAACAACTCAACAACTTGAGAACTTAACAACTCACCCGCCGGCTGCGGTTTATGGTCGCCCAGCGCCGTAACCAGTGCCTTTTCGCTGACGCCAGAATAACGACCAAGTCGGGAATGAGCGCGAGCAAGTTGGTCGGCGTGGTGGTTAAGAGGATCAAACCAATCTGCTTCCGGTTGACCACGCGCGACACCGCCGAAGGTGAGCCGCCAGTCGCCTTAGCGACGTCATTAAGTGTGACTATTGAATCAATGATCAAGCTCTATATTAAAGCTTGATCATTGATTCAATGTTTTAAATTTTTACGGCTGCATCCTCAAATATGAAATATCCATGCGCCCATTTCATCAGCCTATGGCGGCTATTCATGTTTGTCCTCGGGAGCCCCTTCAGCCCTTTTTCCCCTCAGGATAGAACTTCAGCCTTCCGTTCCTTTGGGTGCCATCCGCCGTGGGGCATCTCACATTTAATGGCCCCATCAAGGCCACCACGGTCAGCCCCAGTTTGACCACCACTGACTATACGGGTATGTGGTGGAGATGAGTTGGAAGCTTGAAGGACCGGAACGCGCCTATGAACATTTTCATCCGCTCGCCTATCCTCTGTGAATTAAGCAACGGGCAGCACGTGACGGTTGTTTGCTGACGCAAATTATATTCTGGAGCCGGCGGTCTCCGCCGATAGCCCCTACAGGCGCGAAGCCAGACAGGCTGCACTTGTGATAAACGACTTTAGTTCTTTACGGCTTGAATTAATCGAATTAGAGTCATGGTTTTGACAAGATAGAGAGTTTGAAGCTCACGAAGACCATAAAGGCAAAAACAATAATGCCTACGGCGTACTCGCCGCTGGCACAATTGCGTGCTTCTTAAATGTTCCGGCCAGGCCGGGTTAGGAGTCTTTTGATGAACCCATTGAATACATTGAACGCTTCAGCCGCAGATGACCGTCCTCCTCGCGCCCTGGTGGGGGCGATTCGCTGGGACGCTTGGACGGGGGGCGAGGTGACTCAGCAGGTTGAGCGGACCCTTGGGCCGGAGAAGTACAACGCACGCTTACCATGGTTTGCCGAACTGGTCAGCAACGATGTGGTACGCATCAATGGCGGATGTCAGGAAATTATGGATCAGGAGATTGCCTTTGCAGCCGAAGCCGAGCTGGACTACTGGGCGTTCCTGCTTTACCCGGAATCCACTTCGATGAGCGAATCATTGCGGCTGTACCTGAAGAGCGGCATTCGCCGGCGGGTCGGCTTCTGTGTCATCCTGCACAATGCCTTCGGAGTCGACGAGGCGCAGTGGCCGCGAGAGCGCGACCGGGCGGTGGCCTTGCTGCAGGAGCCGGGCTACCAGACGGTCCTCGGCGGACGGCCCTTGGTGTATGCATTCCAGATCGAGCGCCGGGGTGTGTTCCCGGAGGCTCGCTTTACCGAATTCCGGCAGGCGGCGCAGGCGGTCGGCCTCGATCCGTACTGCGTGTACATGGGATGGAACCCGTCTTCTGATTTCAAGATTAAGGAGCCGCTGGGATTTGAGGCCGTCTCCCACTACGCGAGCGTCAGCGACGAAGCCACGTTCGCGCAACTCTGCGGGTGGGTCGAGGCGAACTACTGGCGGGATGCCGCCGCCGCCGGAGTGCCCTATGTACCCCTGGTGACGACGGGGTGGGATAAGATGCCTCGCAAGGAGCATCCCGTCTCGTGGGAGAAGGATCATGATTATCATCACCAGGCGGTGTTCCCATCCACAGCAACCCCGGCGGAGATTGCCGGCCATCTCCAGCGGGCGCTAGCGTTTGTTCGGGAACACCCGACGATCTGTCCTGCCAACACAGTCATCATGTACGCGTGGAATGAGCACGACGAGGGCGGTTGGCTGGTCCCTACATGGACTCCTGGCGGCAAGCCCGATACCGGGCGCATGGATGCGCTTGGCCGCATACTCCGAAGGGCACCGTGACGCTGTCCAAAGCAACGTGACGGAATGGTCCCCAAGGCTAATAGTCATTTTTCGGAACGTCTCACGCTCGTCCGTTTCACCAAACACGAGTTCGCGCCCCACCACGCGCGATACCACACAATAATACGCCGACATTTCCTCAATAATCCTAACCCAGCATAGCCGGAATCGAGAAGAAAAAATTTAACAGAAGACCACGAAGGAAAAACAATTGCGCCAGCGGCGAGTACGCCGCAGGCGCAATTGTTTTTCCTTCGTGGTCTTCGTGAGCTTCTGCGTATTTCGTAGTGGTCTCAACTTGCGTTTTTAGGTTAAAGCAGATGTTGATGTCTGCTGATTCGGGCAACTTTTTTGGGTGATATCCCGGTGAGTGAGGTGAAGTCGGGCCACCGCCAGTAGGTCCGCACGGGAAATACTTGAGAGTTTATTATTCACCGCCATGAGATGCTGGTTTGTCCACTCGCCGTTGGGATTGTGGACGAAGCGGGATGGGCGAGCGGACGGGGCAGGTTGTCTGTGAATGGATGGCGCTACGAACTCGCCATTGTGGTACATCAAGGCTTGAAAGGAGCATCGGTCTCGTAGGGCTGGCGTTCTTACCGTCGATGTTTGCGGCGAAAACCGGCGGGGGCCTCATCGATAACGTTTTTGAATACGCGGCTGAAGTATGCGCGATTTGGGAAACCTGTCTGTTCTGCGATGGCCTCAATGGTTTCGTCAGTTTGTAACAATAACCTCGCCGCTTCCCGTACTCGCATTTCGGTGGCATAGCGGGCGGCTGTAGTGCCGAAGTGCTTTTTGAATGTGCGGTCGAACCCCGCAACGCTTAGTCCTGCCTGTTTTGCAAGAGTGGGGTTGGAGAGTGGTGCGCCGAGTTTTTCCTCAATGATCTGGCGAACACGCTGCATATTTTCAGGCAATGGGGGTTGCCAGTGCAGATCGGAACGGGCCAGTACAACGTTAAGCAGGGCAAGACTGTTACGAAAGATGGTGTCGGTGGGGTCCCACGTCTTGTCGGCGACGATCAAGTGCTGCAAATCGCGTATAAGACACAATTCCGTGTCGCGTGGCTTGAGCAAAAGAGGCGGGATATGGTCTTTGCTCAATGTCCGAGTGAAGCTGAAGGCGATCCAGAATGTCGGCACGGGATTGGTTCCAAGGCAGTGGAATAGGCAGTGAGGGGGTATCAACATCATATCCTTGGGCGTCAGTTCAACCATGCTCTCGCCAAACAACACGCAGTGGCCCGGCTCGCCGTTGTAGTATAGTCGCCAGAAAGGGCTGAACACGCTGGGGTAGTTCCAGTCTGTGTTGGCGGGCAGGTAGCCGGTTTCATGCAAGGTGATCCCGGTGCGCCCGGGTTTGACCCCGAGTGGGTCGTATTCGACGCCGACACCGGAAAAAGGGCGATCATAGGCGCCGACATTGATTCGTCCTTGTATTGAATAAGACACAAAATTGACTCTAGCGGACATAGACGCCGGCGGCAAGAAAGGAGTAATGATTCGTTAGATACATCGTCAGGAGCAAGAGCTATGAGTATGTTTGACACTGTTGGAAAAGAAATCGGTTCCACCCGTAACCCGGGCACATTGGCGAAACTGGATCGGATGCGTAAGGCGCTCGGGCATCAGGAGCCGGATCGTGTGCCGATAAGTGATTTCTTCTGGGGTGGATTCATCCGGCGATGGCGTCAGGAACTGGGGCTGCCCGCGGACGCAAACCCCTATTACTACTACGATCTCGACTGGATTGTGACGGTGCCGAATATGGATCCCTGGGTCCGCCCATTCGAAATTCTAAAGGAGACGCCGACCGAAATTACCGTAAAGACCGGCTTCGGGGCGATCCTGCGGAAGGTATACGACTTTCCCATGCCCGAATTTGTCGGTTGGGAGCTGGACACGATTGAAAAGCTGGAGGCGGCTGTCGACACCTTTATCAGCCCATACGATCCGCGTCGTTATTTTGAGGCAGGGGACAACCAGATCGCAGGTGTCGGCGACGGCTTTGAGCGTAATACTCCGCCTTGGGTGAAGACGGTCGGCTCGCTGTGGCCGGACTTCCCCGTGTTCGGCAGCATCATTGAGGTGAACGAATGCATGACCCGCCTGGTCGGGCCGGAAAATCACATGATGTGGGTCGGAATGGAGCCTGAGCGTATGGCAGCTGTGGTTGCGAAGATAGGGCAGTTCTATCTGGACTGTGCGAAGGCACAGATTGACGCCGCAGCGGGGAAACTGGACGGATTTGTGATCTGGGGCGACATTGCCTACAAGTGTGGCACCTTCATGAATCCAGATTTCTGGCGCAAGCATTACAAGTCGTGGGTGAAGGCTATTACGGATCACGCCCATTCGAAGGGATTGATGGTGATTTATCACGGATGCGGGAATGTTCATGCCGTGATTGGCGACTTTGCCGAAATGGGGATCGACGCCTACAATCCGCTGGAAGTGAAGGCTGGTATGGATTGTGTTGACCTCCGCCGCAAACTTGGACACACACTGGGCTTTTGCGGCAATAGTGATGTTATGCTATGGGAGAAGGGCGATCGGGAGAAGATCCGCCGTGACGTGCTGCGTAAACTCAATGCGGCCAAGGGCGGCGGCTATATCTTCCAGTCGGATCACTCCGTGGCAAGCGATGTATCAGGGAAAACATACGACTATATTGTGAAACTGGTACGGGAATATGGTAGATATCCCCTTGATCTGCGTGAATTTGACGAGGTGCTGTGAGTGAAAGGAGGAGCATGACATCAAGGGAAAGAATCATTGCGACCATTGAACATCGCCAGCCTGATCGGGTGCCCGTAGATCTGGGGGCCACTCCAAGTTCTGGAATTTCTGCCACGGCCTACGGCAACCTGAAGAAGCATCTCGGGATCACATCGGGACACACCCGCCTCTATGATGTGGTTCAGCAGGTAGCCCAGCCGGAAGACATTGTCCTAGACCGCTTCAGGATCGATGTGTTGGATGTGGGGCGGACCTTTAATGTCTGCGACGCGGATTGGTACGACATCCAGCTGGCCGATGGTCAGCCCGCCCAGTATCCGGTGTGGTTTCACCCCGAGAAACAAGGGGATGGCTCCTTGAGCAAAAACAGAAAAAGGAGGAGTCAATGAAACGGTTTGGTTCAATCATTGGAGTGAAAAAAATAGAAATCGCGGCCTACAAGAAACTTCACGCCGCAGTGTGGCCGGATGTGCTGACGATGATCAAGCGGTGCCACATCCGCAATTACTCCATTTTTCTGCGCAAGGTGGCTGGCACTCATTATCTGTTCAGTTATTTCGAGTACACCGGCAAAAAATTTGAGGACGACATGGCGAAAATGGCGTCCGATCCGACGACGCAAAAATGGTGGGCGGTTTGCAAGCCATGCCAGCAACCGCTTCCTGACCGCAAAAGAGGCGAGTGGTGGGTCGGGATGGACGAGATCTTCCACTGTGATTGAACTGGGAAGATTCCGCACACAGTGCGGTGCTACATGTCGTTCCGGCATATTTTAATTGTTCCAGCGTGAGATTCGGTTACAAGTAATGTTTTTAAAAATGTCTACGGATGAATACCTTCAGGAGTTGGAACGGCGCCTTCTTCACGGACTGATCTGTGAATGGAAAAATGCCGTAGGCTTTTTGTCACCCGTTTTGCGGAAGCGAATGGTGCTACCTGCTTTTGAGCTGCGTGACTTTGAGAAGCGCTGGGCGGAATGGAATCGCGATCGACGGACCATGGCCTTCAGTAGGAAACTGGTATTGAACTACCGTTGGATGACGGTTCATGAGGTGCTGCTGCATGAGCTAGCCCACCAGGTGGCAGATGAGATTCTGGGCGGGTCCGACCAGCCGCATGGCGCCCAATTTCATGAGGCGTGCCGCCTCGTAAATGCGGATCCCCGTGCCGCAGGCGACTTTCCCTCACTCTATGAAACAATCAATACCAGCAACCTTGATGACAATGACCGGATTCTGTTGCGTGTGAAGAAATTGCTGGCCTTGTCTGAAAGTGCAAACCGACATGAAGCCGAGCTGGCCATGTCAAAAGTCCACGAGACGGTGGCTCGCTACAACATCGATCTGCTTTCTAGTTCAGCCAAGCGGCCGTACTGCAGTTTGTGCCTCGGTGAACCACAGTTACGACAGTCATCCGAAGAGTATGTACTGAGCCGATTACTGCAGGATTACTACTTTATTGAAGCCGTGTGGATTTGTGCCTTTGTGGTTGATAAGGGCAAGATGGGCCGGATTCTCGAAGTCAGCGGTGCCACGGAAAATGTAAAAATGGCCGGTTACGTGTACGATTTTCTCAAACGGGTCATCACGGATCAATGGGCGATTTTTAGAAAAGGGCGCTCGGCCACGCCGGGGAGCAGGGTGGATTTCGCATTAGGTCTCTTAAGCGGCTTCTCCGAAAAGTTGAAGACGCAGGACGTCCAGCTTGGGCAGGATCATCCAGCTACCTATGCGCTGATGAAAAAAGATGATATTCAACTCGTGACCTACCTGCAGGGCCGCCATCCCCGCCTCATAAAAAGGGCAGGTTCCGGACGAAGTGTTGACGAACATGTTCACCGCGCCGGCCAGAAGGTGGGGCGCAATACGGTTCTCTCCAAGCCCCTCGAGCACAGTACTATCCGCCGTCACTTCCTGCTTGGATAAAGGTTTATCCTCTTGATTCAGCAATTCATGTTAACTTGCCAATCATCCAGTGGCGGATTGGCAAGTTAACATGAATTGCTGCATAGTTGTAGTGGTGGATAGACATTGCGAGAGATTTGATGATAAGTTGGCCGTGTCCGGTCGCGTGTAGCTCTTCCTCATTGCTGGCGAAGGACTTCTCGTCTTCCCAGGGTAGACCTGTGACGAATTCACCAGCACCTGTGACAGATATGTTCTTGATGAATCCATCGTGAAATCCGTTGAATCGGGCGTTTACCTGGCCAACATCTACTTCGCGCATCATGTTCATATCTTCTTTGGCCTAACGAACGCTGGTGGTGAGGAGCCCGAGTTTACGAGCGTACCTCTCCACCAGCTTGTTCGCAATTCTCATCTCATCATTTCAACTACATACGGTCCGAACACCAGCAATCCAATGACCACGGCGCCGATCGCAGAGATCAACACCGCTCCCGCCGCGACGTCCTTGGAGTGTTTGACCAACGGATGAAAGTCTGGTGATGCCACATCCGCCAAAAACTCAAAAGCCGTGTTGAGTGCCTCCGCCGTCCACACGGCCATGATCGCGAGGACAAGCCAACACCATTCAGCGGCGGTGACGCAGAAAAAGACCCCGGCAGTTACCACGACAAGCGTTGCGCAGGCATGGATCCAAGCATTGTGCTGTGTCTTCAGCATCGTCCAGATGCCGACGAAGGCAAACTTGAAGCTCCGGATTCTGCCTGTGAACTGGAAAGGTCTACTCATCTTTTTCCCTTGCGAACTTTTTATTCACGCGATCCCGATTTTCCCAGCAAAATAGGTAAACCTGTCCCGTTATCACTTTTATCACAAATCAACAATTACGTCATAACCACCACATAGTCAACCACTACTAGTTAGAAATCTAAATTAATTGAACCTTGATAAGGAGACCAGCCTGTCCCGTTATCAAACCCTCCATCCGCCACCGCAACAACTCCCTGTTCTACAAGACCGTCAACGGAGCCAAAGTCGGCGACTTCTTCATGAGCGTCATCCAGACCTGCCGCCTATGTGGAGCCAACCCTGTCCATTATCTCAGCACCCTCCGGCGCAGAACCTGCGAACTCATCGCAAATCCTGCCATCTGGATGCCGTGGAATTACCAGGATAATATCCCCGCCTCGACTTAGAACTGGTCAGCAAGATCAAAACCGGTTCGCCAGCCATCAAAATCGACTCACTTCATGGTTGCCGAAAGGACACGGTGCTTCCAGGGTCGGCGTAGAAATTGGCGGGGAGACCGGACTGGGATCTTGAGGCGGCAACACTGGCTCTGGCAATGGTTCGGCTTCTGGGGCCGGAGTCACCGCTGGCGGCGGGACGAAGGCCGGTTCAGTTTCCGTGATTGTCACCACCGGTGTCGCGCTTGGCACGGTCTCAGCTGCGGGAGTCGGTGCTTCTAGTGTCGGCGTTGGCTTAATGGCCGGAATAGCGGACGGAGGAATGGCTGCCGACACGCGACTCGCAACACCTGACTCACGGCTATCTTCCAGTGATGAACTAGACGTGGTCTCAACCACAGGCATGGAAACTGGATGAGATGGGGTAATGACTGGGCTGACGGTTGGGTGGGAGAGGGGTGTGCCCAAAACAGTTGTTAAGTTGCTGGGTTGCTGAGTTGTTGAGGAAGAATCAGAAACCGTGCAGACATCACTTAGCAGCTCAGCAACTGGGGAACTCAACGGCTCTCCCGCCGGCGAGGCCGTTGGGCTTGTACTCTGAGATTTTAAATCTTCTATTTGAAATGACGGCGGAGCCGCTTGCTGAGCCGCTTGCGCAAAGAGCATCGCCTTGGCCGAGCCGGCCCAGAGCACGATGACAGGGCAGACCGAGTTCATGTCTTTCACCATAGCGGAGACTGCGGGATAGACCGTGGGGCAGCAGAGCAATCCCGCCACGCCACCGTGCAATAACTCAGACACCCTCTGCTGGCCAGCGACGGGATCCACGGGGAGCGTGATGACGGCGAGCCAGTAACCCTTAGATGCCAAGGTGAAGACCAGATCCTGGATCATCACGAGCGAGGACGTTGGGCTTGTAAGCGCGAGCACGAGCCCGATTGCCCCAGTAAAATTGCATTGTCCATCTGCTGGGGAGAGAGCAGACAGTGGACGGTTATGGCCGAGCGAAATATCCTGGGCAAGCAGGTTAACCTGATAGCCAAGCTGGCTGGCCGCTGCCAGAATGCGGGACTGCGTCTCGTGGCAGATACGGGTCTCATTTCCCTTGCCGTTGATGACTCGCGACACCGTTGATTTCGATACACCAGCGGCCTCCGCAACATCCTTTATGGTAGCGCTATTACTCATGCGCAACCTGTTTAGCATTGCCTATTATTGCTGTCAAGCCGAAGGTCAAAAGCCTGCACACACGGAGCGCATTTCACTTACGCATGGCTGTTGCTGAATCGCGGGTACACATAAAGATTTCCTGGTCATGCAGTTCACTCAACCACCCCCTGCAGGATACGGGAGGGGTGCTATGCGCCGCGACTGACTCCAAACGGATACCCAGGCATGAAGAATCGCGGCGCATAGCGCCCCTCCCACGAGAGGATCTGAACTTGAGCGCCTGACTGTTACACTGCATTAACACTTAGACGTCTGCCTCTCTCTCCTGCTCCCATAGAAACCGTGGCGTTTATTTTGGCTATGGGTACCCCCATAGGCAAAATAAACGCCACATTTAGGCTTGTACTTTAAAGTGTGGGATTCTCTGCGTCTCCGTGCCTCTAGCGTAGCGGGTGGTTATCTTCTCTTAAATTAGACTACACAAGGGGTTGTGGGTGGTTGAGTAAACTGCAGAACCAGAAAAGATTTTACCACCCGCTAGCGCCTGAGACACGCCGCGACGGCTCAGGAGAAGAGTGGGGATTGCGGTGCCGCCCACCCCTACTTAAGCGATCCCTTACCAACCAAATGTCACCGTAGTGGACTCTCACATCTAACATCGCTACATTGATTAGGCATGACGCAATTACCACCCAACTATATTTTTTATCGCGCAGACAACGGCTATCTTGCCTGCGATATCCTTGTGCCGAATCCAGAGGACTATAAATCCCAGAAAATGGCGCCTCATAATCTTGTCAAGTCGCCCTTATTGAAGGACATGCCCCCGGAGCATCGCAAGATCATCATGCAGTTAGCCATGCATTGTGATGAACGATCCCTGCATAAGGTGTTGCGCGGGGGTAATGGATTCACCCTTGCCAAGGCCATTATCATGACGGGACGCGCCTATTGGGTTAAGGAGAAAAGCAGGCCGCTACAGTGGCAGGACCCTTGCTGGGGTGAGTTGATCTGGAAACAAGGCGACAGCGATCTCCTTTTGCCAAGCATTTCCTTGACCGATAAACCTGATTTAATTTTCCCTGCAAATCCACCTCTCTGCCTTTATATTTCAAGCGGCAAGGTCTGCCCCCTTGAGGCTACGGTTCCGGGGGATATTATTTGTGAGTGGGTTACTCCGCGCCCGGCCATGGTGTATCAGGCCGCCCTTGATTTTTATCGCGTTCAAGGGGCCCGACACCCTGAAGCGGTTCTGCCATTGCCCCCAGCCAAGGGGGAGTCGGTGATCCAGAATATTGCGCCCACTCCATGTCTGCTGGTTTCCAGCCAGATTCTCGATAAGAATAGCCCCGGCATGGACGGCCATAAAATTCCCATAGTGAAGCTGTCATTCGACTATGGTGTCGACCGCCTGCTTCCCTCCGACTATCGCCAAACCATTGTGGCCACAAAGGACGGAAATCTGATCCAGTGTGTGCGTGATCAGGCCACTGAGGCGAGCGCCATGGAACGGCTACGCATCATCGGGTTCAGGCCGTTGGAGGAGATTTCCCCCCAACTGTCGGACATGGCCAAGGGGCGAGACTGGTTTCTGGCGCCAGATAGCCCTCATGACTGGGCGGCTTTTCTTGCGACGGTTTCCCCTGAATTGTCAGGGGTAGGGTGGACTATTGATTTCAGTCCGGACTGCCCTCTGGTCACCGTGGCGGATGACGACTGGTATTCTGAACTCGATCCCAATCCTAAAGGGTGGTTCGAATTGGAGGTTGGTATTCGCATTGGCGGTAAACGCGTTTCCCTGCTGCCGGTCATCCAACAGTTCCTTGCCCAAAACCGGTCCCGTTCGCTGACGGACATCCGTCGCTATCTGACTGGGCGAAAGATCCCTGTGGCCATGGACGGGCATGGGTTTGCACTTATTGCTGGCGACCGCCTGCTCGTGGTGGTGGAGCATCTGGTCGACCTCTTTGACCGGGCTCCCAAGCCGGATGAAGTCGCAAAGCCGCAGGGTGATCGGATCCGGCTCGACATGTGGCGGGCGGCTGAAATCGGGCAGATGGAAAAGTGGGCGTCATCCCCCTGGAATCGTCCGGAGGCCCTGCGCTCCCTATCGGAACGTCTGGCCCGCGTCAATGATCTCGACCCTATACCCGGTCCGGCGTCTCTCCGTGCCTCGTTACGGCCTTACCAGCAATGGGGGTTGGCTTGGCTTCAGTTCCTGCAAGAAGCGGCGTTTGACGGGGTTCTGGCGGATGACATGGGGCTCGGTAAAACGATCCAGACGCTCGCTCATCTCCTGCTCGAGAAGGAGGCGGGGCGACTTGAACAACCCTGTCTGATAATCTGCCCCACTAGTGTGATCCAGAACTGGAGTGATGAGGCGCAGAAGTTCGCGCCGTCGTTGCGACTTTTGGTGTCCCATGGCTCGGATAGACGGGAAGTTCATGCCGGGATACCCGACGCCGATATTGTCCTCACCAGCTATGCCCTGTTGCGGCAGGACGCTGAATTCCTGCAAAGCCTGACCTTTTCACTGGTGATTCTGGACGAGGCGCAATACATCAAAAACCACCGAGCGCAAACGGCTCAGGCGGCCTGTGCACTTAAGTCCACGCGGCGGCTTTGTCTGACCGGTACCCCCATGGAAAACCATCTGGGCGAATTATGGGCGTTGTTCAACTTCCTGATGCCCGGTTTTCTGGGGTCCGCTCAGGCGTTCAATTCCCGCTTCCGCCACCCCATTGAACAGGAGGGGCGGGACTTGGTCCGGCGCTCATTGAGCCAGCGGGTTGCCCCTTTCATGCTGCGCCGATTGAAGTCGCAGGTCGAAAAGGATCTGCCGGCAAAAACGGAAATGGTCCACCGGGTTGAACTGTCGCCGGTTCAGCGCGAGCTATACGAGTCCGTGCGATTGGCCATGCAGGCGCGCATTCAGGAGGAAATCGCCAGCCGGGGGCTTGGCCGTTCGCATATCACCATCCTGGATGGACTTCTGAAGTTGCGCCAGGTCTGCTGCGATCCGCGGCTGCTCAAGCACAATGACACGGCCCGCGCGAGCGCGGTATCGGATTCGGCTAAACTCCAGGCCCTAGTAGATATGGTGACAGAGATGATCGAGGAGGGACGGAAGATCCTTATCTTCTCCCAATTTGTGGAGATGCTCGACCTGATTCAGGTGGAATTGAAACGCTTGGGCCTCAAGTACTCGCTTCTGACCGGCTCGACCACCGACCGCGTCACCCCCGTCCGGCAATTTCAGGCCGGCGAGACGAGTCTATTTCTGATCAGTCTCAAGGCAGGTGGGACCGGACTCAATCTTACGGCGGCGGATACCGTGATTCATTACGATCCCTGGTGGAACCCGGCCGCAGCGCGCCAAGCAACCGATCGGGCCCACCGGATAGGCCAGACTAAGCCCATCTTTGTGTATCGCTTCCTTACGGTGGGGACTGTTGAAGCCCGCATTCAGTCCATGCAGGATCGGAAGCAGAAACTTGCCGATAGTATTTTGAAAGAGCAGTCGGCTGATAGCGTCAAGTTTACCCTGGAGGATATCGAATCGCTATTCGCGTCAATCGGGGAGTGAGGGTATTTGCAAACAATAGGCTTTCAGTTAATAAGTTTTCGGCAGGAACTTCGGTTATGCCGGGTTAGGGAGGGAGGGCGCTACGAGCCCGCCATTGGCACCATGCAAGTGAAGAGAATGTCGCGCTCATAGCACACGACCTTCTCAAGGAAAGGTTTCACAGGGATAGCCCCTGATAAGCCTAATCCAGATAAAAAAGTTTCGCACCAAGCCACGGCAGTCACGAAGATACTGGCGGTTTAGGGGACATCGCCGCGGCGGAGCCCTTCGGCGTCGCTCAGGGCAGGCGCACCCGGGAGGCCACAATGCGAATTGATGGGGGCTCGGCAGTGGTACCGGCTTGTGGCCTCAGAGCGGTTATTCGAAAGTTTGGGTGGGGTTGATGAGGTGAGTTTTCGGGCGACTTATGACCAAGGGATTGCCGAGATCGTTCAAAAAGGAGGCCTGGTACGTGAACCTGCGTGGAGTGAGTGCTTGGCTGTGGGATCGGAATCGTTTGTTGAAAGTGTTCAGCGGCATTACACCCACCGGCGAGAATTTACGGTGAAGCCTAAAAGCGACCGCTCAGGCAATGAGATGTGGACGCTTCGTGAGTCCGGTGTGGCTTACAATGCGTTTTCAAAGCCAAAAAGTGATTCTAAGGCCGAATGGATTGGCTGAATACCGTGTAACATCTTGATTGATCGTGATTTGCTGTGGCGACACCACGCCATTCGTTCCCCTCTGCCGAGCCGGATCCGGTTGGGATGGCTGAATTGCCGGATGGCGCGAAGTGGAGGGAATGGCTCAAGCTGGCGGCTTGGGCACCATTTATGGCCTTGCCGTCACTAGCCTCATCTGGGCGGAGATGCGAGTTGGGACAAAGTCCAGAAACCTTTAATGGTGGCTCTTGCAATGATGGGCGAAGTGAAGTAAGTTAACCCTCTGTGGATGAGTAATAAAGTGAAGTTTTATTGACTTAGATAAGTCATTATTGGTTTGTTAATTTGGAGAGATGTATGAAGGATTTCAGAATTGGGCCGTTGATTCTCGGAACTCTTCCGCGTGTAGTGGGAACAATCTCTTTGCGAAAATCTTTTCCCTCTACGTGTGACGTTAGCAATTACACCTGCGATGTGGTGGAAGTAAGGCTTGATGAGATTGGTGCTGATACTCTGGGGTGGGTGCGCGAGTGCGAAGCCATAGAAGCGGCTAACGTTCCTGTTATTCTCACGCTTCGGCTAAGTAGTGAAGGAGGCAAATGGACGAAGCCTGATGAGGAGCGAAAATCCGTCTTCTCTGCAGCACTGGACAGCCTCTCTTGTATTGATGTGGAGTTGACAAGCAAGCTTCTTGTGCCGTTATGTCGCCAGGCAGAGGAATGTGATAAATGTGTAATTGTTTCCTCTCACAATTTTTCCGAGACCCCAAATTTTAGTGTATTGGAGAGGATATTAGACCAAATTCTGGACATTCCTAATGCGATACCCAAAATATCAACAATGGTTAATGATGAATCCGATGTGAGAACGCTGATGAGATTGCTGGATAAGGTTAATTCGAGGCCTAGCTGCATTATCGGAATGGGGAGTAAAGGGACTAAGACTCGAACGCTGTTTCCGTCTCTCGGCACATCTCTTGCGTATGGCTATATCGATTTCCCGAGTGCGCCAGGGCAGTTGCCCTCTAGTCACTTAATTCAATCTTTTAGGCAGTTGCTTCCCGATTACAATCAGGATGTGATAATCCGCAAAAAGATCATGGAGTGTGTTTGATTATCACTCCGATTACCCTTTCTGGTAACTGAAGGCCTCCACCGTAATTACGTTCGAGCGACAGGTATGGTCTAATCTGGCCTTTTGTTAACTGGAGAATTCGTTTGAACCGATCAATAGCCTTTGGATTAGGCGCAGGGCAAACGCATCTAAATTCTGAACCTTTGTCATTTTCTGGTTCAGAGTTTGTTTTTCCTTCATTTTACGCCATACGATAGGGGTCAGCAGTCGTCAGCCGCTTGATCTAGCCGCATAATGCAGTAAGTCGGTCGTT
>JBBQNS010000089.1:0-16171 GCA_038330175.1 Kiritimatiellia bacterium | reverse complement strand
AACGAGAGGGGTAATACCTAATTGATTAGGTACTGAAATAGGTAACATCCGATATGCAATCACCAATCGAAAATCAAAAATCCTAAATTTCCGCCTCCCTTTCCGCCTCCCTTTCCGCCTTTTCCAGACTCCCGTTGTCCGATGCCGCCATCGGCCTATTCGACACGCTTGGCTACCGAAGTGCTAAACGCCTACCCCTGCAGCCCAACACGGTCGCCTCATTCCTCGATGCCTTCGATGCCGCCGGGACATTCCGCAAGAAGGAGGCACGGGCGGCTGATTGGAAATCCGTCGATTTCCTGTTCCAGTTGACGGATGACGAAATTAAGACGGCGGGCGGGCAGGGGATGCTGGCCTTTGACTCCTCCTCCAAGGTGGACAACCGGCTGATCCAATCCTATCTGTTCTTCGCCATCGAACTCGGGCCCGACACCTTCACCCGCACCGATCTCGCCACCATCACCCGCGAGGTGAACCGTCTATTCAAAATGCCGGCCCTGATCCTCTTCAAGATCGCCGACACCCTGACACTTTCCGTCATCAACCGCCGCCTGCATAAACGGGATGATGCCAAGGATGTTCTGGAAAAGATTACTCTAATCAAGGATATCCGTATCGCCAATCCCCACCGGGCGCATGTGGAGATTCTTCATGATCTCTCTTTTGCCGAGATCACGACGTCCACCAAGCGGGAAGTGGCCAGTTTTTCCCAACTTCATGATGCCTGGCGCGCCGTGTTGGATATCGAGACGCTGAATAATCGTTTCTATCGTCGTGTCCGCGATTGGTTCTTTCTGGCCGCGCAACATGTCGAGTTCCCGAATGGCGGCATGGATAGCGAAGAACTGCGCAATCGTACGGGCTTGATTCGCCTGTTAACCCGAATCATGTTCTGCTGGTTTGCCAAGGAAAAGAAACTCATTCCGGATTCGCTTTTCGAACAAGCCACCGCCGAACGAACGCTCAAGAAATTCGATGCCGCATCCATTGACGACGGTAGTTATTACAAAGCCATCCTACAAAACCTGTTCTTCCCGACATTAAGTGTCCCATTGAACCAACGTGAGTTCCGTGAAGGGCATCGGTATCACAGCAAGAATACCGACTACATGGACCATTCCCGCTTTCGGCATGAAGCCCTGTTCAACAATTCTGACGATCTGGGCCAGTTGTTTCAGGACATCCCCTTCCTTAACGGCGGGTTATTCGAATGTCTGGATTACCGGGAAATGCAGGATGGCAAAAATATCGAGTTTCGGGTGGATGGTTTTTCGGATGTGGCCGATAAACAGGCGCTGGTCCCTAATGCCCTTTTCTTCGGTAACGCGATGCAGGCTGATCTGAGCAAAGCCTACGATAACCCTAAGAAGAAATCCGTCGCGGTAGATGGCCTATTCCACATCCTGAACGCCTATAAGTTCACCGTCGCGGAGAATACGCCGGTGGAGCAGGAAATTGCCCTGGATCCCGAACTGCTTGGGCGGATTTTTGAGGAGTTGCTGGCGGAATACAACCCCGAGACCGAAGCC
Source organism: Kiritimatiellia bacterium (assembly GCA_038330175.1). Classification (GTDB taxonomy): domain Bacteria; phylum Verrucomicrobiota; class Kiritimatiellia; order CAIKKV01; family CAITUY01; genus JAABPW01. The sequence goes on along the minus strand of JBBQNS010000089.1, from coordinate 14,642 downwards.
ACTGCCCGGAAAGCCACCGGCTCGTTCTATACCCCGCGCGCCATCGTGAATTACATGGTGGATGCCAGTCTGACCAATCATTTGGCCGGCCGCCTTGCCGCCGCCCATCCACGTTTCAAGGCCGACGAGGCGATCCAATGTATCGAGCGAGTGGTGGAATGGAGTGACCGGTTGCCCGAGTTATCGGCCCGTGAACGCCAGACCTTGGCCGACGCCATCTATGACATGACCGTCATTGACCCCGCTTGCGGATCTGGCGCTTTCCCTATGGGCATGCTCCAGAAACTGATCTTCGTACTCCGGAAACTCGACACCGACCACGAGCGATGGAAAGAACGTACGCTAAACGACACTCCTGCCGCTGTACGCGAACAAACGCGCATCCAGTTGGAAAGCAGCAGCATCGAGTACATTTGGAAGCTGGCGCTCATCCAGCGTGTGATCTACGGCATCGATATCCAGCCCATTGCCGCCCAAATTGCCAAACTCCGCTGTTTCATTGCCCTGCTGGTGGATTTCGAGGTGGACAACAAGAAAGAGAACAAAGGTGTTCCGCCTCTGCCAAACCTGGATTTCAAGTTTGTTGCCGCCAATTCTCTGATCCGGCCTCCGGGATCTTTTCAAGTCGACGGTCTGGCACTGGAAGACCCTTTCTTTGGCGAACTGGCGAAGGCCGCCGAATCCTATTTCTTTGTGCGGGAACCGGTACAGAAAGACCGGTTGAGAAAGCAAATCGAAGCACTCATTGCCCAGAAGATTGAGGAGCGGGAGCGGCAGGTTAAGGGAAAGCGCCAGCATCTGGAAAAGGCCGGGACAGTCAAAAATAAGGGAGTGGATGCCAAGGCGCAAAAGGGGCATGAGGCGGCTAAGAAAAAAATTGAAGGTGACATTGAAATTGCCGAACGTGACATGGCCATGTGGGAGAGTTACCGCAATATCTTTGCCTATCGCAGCCGACCGGTTCAATTCTTCGACATCCAATATTTCTTCCCGGAAATCAAAACTGGTTTTGACATCGTCATCGGTAATCCGCCCTTTGTCCGGCAGGAAGAAATCAAGCCGTTAAAGCCCGTTTTGAAGTCCCAGAATTACGAATGTTTCAATGGTGTTGCCGACCTTTACGTCTATTTCTTTGAGCGCGGGATTCAACTTCTCAAGCCGGACGGTCTGCTTTGCTTCATCTGTTCCAACAAGTATTTTCGTTCCGGGTATGGTGAGGGATTGCGGAGGTATTTGGTTGAACGGACGCATTTGCGCCAGTTGATCGATTTCGGCGATGCGGATATTTTCACGTCCATTGCTTATCCTAGTATTCTGCTGGCACAGAAGACTGAAAAGCCGGTTGCTGACTCGGCAACTCTGGCGCTCACCTGGCAACCCGATGCCGACAAGACCATTGAAGATTTCCCAGCGGTGTTTGCAGAAAAGGCATTTCAATTGCCACAGTCAGAACTCAAACCCAACGGATGGAGGATAGAAGGCGGTATTGTGCGTGATTTGCTGGAGAAATTACGGGCTGCCGGGAAGCCACTTGGGCAGTATTGTAATGACCGGTTCTACTACGGCATCAAGACGGGGTTAAATGAAGCTTTCGTAGTGGATCAAACCACCCGCGACCGGTTGATTGCGGAGCATAAATCATCCGCCGAAATACTCAAACCGTTCCTGCGCGGACGTGATGTGAAACGGTGGAAAGCTGATTCGCAAAATTTGTGGTTGATATTTACGAGACGGGGCATCGAAATCAAGCAGTACCCGGCCATCTTGAATTATCTCAAACCATTCAAGAAATCATTAATGCCTGGAGTATTGGGCGGAAGAAAGCTCGGTAGTTATGAATGGTATGAAATTCAGGACAATATTGCCTACTGGCATGAATTTAAGCAACCGAAGATCATCTATCAGGAAATTGCGACATATCAGTCATTTGCATGGGACGAAGCAGGGTTCTTTGTGAACAATAAATGTTTCCTGATTCCAGGTTCGGAAAAATATCTGTTGGGAATATTGAACTCTTCCGTTTGCTGGTGGGTGCTCGGAAACATTGCTTCTAAGTTGCAGGGTGGGGCATTCGCAATGCAAATGCCATACGTCTCCCAGATCCCCATCCCCGCCGCCACAGCACGACAACGCACGGAACTGGAGTCATTGGTGGATCAGGTTCTGGCCTTGGCCTCGAAAGACAAACCGGAAGCCAAGTCAAAGATCGAGGCCTTGGAGCAGGAAATCAACGCCCGTGTCTATCGACTATATGACCTGACACCGGGGGAGATTAAGGTGATTGAGGGATCAACATGATACTGTTATTATCGGTCGCATACAGGAGATTGCCATGAAGAAAAAGAGAGCCATATTGGATCGCCCCGTGAAACTCGCTGAGGAACAGATAGATTTTCTAAAAGCAAGAATGATGCATCTTTCTGAAAGGAACCCTTCATGGGGTATTTCCAAGACAAATTACAAACTTCTTTATGAGTATCTTGCTGTTTAAAAAATCACCTATCTCTATGATGACGAACTTTATGAGGGACTTAAGTTTGTGGATCGTAACCGTACCGGCAAAGCGGAAGAATTACTGGACGCCTATCTGATTTCTGACCTTGGAGATGAGATCCAGTTAAAACTGTTTCAATTCAAGTTTTCGGAGAAATGGGACGGTGGTGTTTCGACCAAAGAGCTTTATGCGTTTGTTGAACGCATGAATAAAGTATTCCTGCGTGGTGATTTGCAAGATGACAAAACCTTGGATGCTTATAAGGAAGTCCGTGTCGATTTGGATGAGGCGCGAAGCGGACGTAAGAAGGCCAAGACTCGTATTCAGTGCTATTATATCGTGAACGGCCAGAATGTATCGCGCACTGATGCATCAAAAGTACAAGAGATTCGTGACGCCTTTGCCCATGATCGTCAGACGTTTGGTTTTGCTTTTGAGACGTATGGCAGTGTGGATATCTATGATTTGTGTGCTTTTGGTCGCATTAACATTCAAGAGGAGTCGCTTGAGCTCAATTGTGACATGGGTGATAAGTCTTTTCTGTGTCACGATATCGGATCCAATCCGAATGGCATGCCTATGAAGGTGCTGGTTGGTTTTGTAAATGTGAATCAATTGATAAGACTGGTTGACCGATACAGCAATAATGAACTATTTGAGAAAAATGTACGCCTATTCCTTGGGACGGGGAAGGACGTCAACCGTCGCATTATAGAGACAGTCACGAGCAATAAAAGTGCGTGGTTTGGGTTCATGAACAATGGCGTCAGTGTTACCGCTGATGATGTAGCGATTGATCTGCCGCCGCGGGGCGGTAAAGTAAGGATCAGTTTGACTAACATGCAGATAATCAACGGGTGCCAGATCGTCAATGCGCTATACCATGCCAAGTACAACCCGGAACTTAAGGATCGTTTTCAGGGTAACTCAAATGTCATGGTCCGCATTTACCAGATTGATCCAGCAAACAAAGCGTTCTTGGACTCATTGATCATCGCTACCAATTCTCAAAATGCGATTCGGCCTGAAGACCTGCTTTCCAACGATAACATCCAGCGGACATTGCAGCAGGTTTACCATGAGTATGGGATTGGCTATGAACGCAAGGAAGGTGAAACATTGCCTGGGCATGTTTATCACCTGACCTTTAGTAAAGAACAGGCCGGGATGGCTTACTTGGGCGTTTACAGTGGGGTTTGTTCCAAGTTGCGGAATTCGCTCAGTCGGCGTGAGTTTTTTCGCCAAGGGGAAGACTACTTTAAGGTCTTTAATCTCCGTGGAGAGGAAGGAGACGCTCAGCCTGGGCCGCTTCCCGAGGGAACGGAGCTTGGTGAGGCTGCAAACCTACGTGCCCTGCAGATTCTTTCGGCGCGTGTTTTAGAGGAAGCAGCCAGAGCAGACATTTCGATGATTATAGACAAGACAATGCGTGGCTCGTTGCGCAAAGGCGGATATTATCTTGCGCGTATCGTCTATTTAAAAAAAGCCGATAAAATTGCTGAAATTCTGACTAAAGTTGCCAATGGGCAAAGAAAGGCCGGGGTTTCGGACAAGGTCGTTAAATCCGTTCGTACAATTGCGAGAGCGACGATGCCAGAGGCGCGAAATCTTTTTACCAAGGCACTTAATGAATATGTGGCAAAAGAAGGCGGCAATGAAGATGCCGCTCTCAAAAACTCCGAGTTCGCTCGTCGTGTGGATGCTGCTGCAAAGGTGTGAGGATCTCGAATTAATGACCGACAGCTTTTAGCCTATGGGCGGTTGGCCGGGTTGTTGGCTGCATTTATTATTCTCCTGCAATTGTTAATGGTCGGGCGCGTTTCCTGGATTGAACGGGCCTTTGGCCTCGATCGCCTCACCCGCTTCCATCATTTTACCGGATTTGCTTTGGTGGTCTTATTACTGACGCATCCGGTACTGGTAACAGTGGGGCACGCCATGCAGGCCGAGACGGATTGGATGCCCCAACTCATCGATTTCTGGAAAACATGGGATGATGTAGGAGCGGCGATCATTGGCTTAGGTATTCTTTTTTGCGCCGTGTTGGGTTCATTGGCCGTTTTTCGGCACCACCTGAAATTTGAAGTCTGGCATAGGTTCCATTTTTCGCTTTATGTGGCGATAGCGCTGATTTTCGGACATCAACTTTCTGTGGGCAGTGACCTCACAGGAAACTACGCTTTTTTTATATACTGGCTCGGACTCTACCTCTTTGTCCTGGTTAATTTGCTGGTCTATCGCCTCGGGCGACCCTGGTGGAATTTCTATGTCCACCGTTTTCGCGTTGCGCGGCTGGCGCCAGAGTCTTCCGATGTTACCTCCGTCTATATCGAGGGAAGAAAGATGGCTCGTTTTAGCGCCGAGGGCGGACAATTTGTGCTCGTTCGATTTTTGGCGCCGGGTTTTTGGTGGCAGAATCATCCGTTTTCAATATCCATGCCGCCCAATGGCCGGGATCTGCGCCTGACCATTAAACAGCTCGGAGATTATACCCGTAAGATTCCGCAACTGAAGCCTGGCACTCCGGTGATTATTGATGGACCCCATGGCATTTTTACGGCACGGCGTGCAGTCTCCTCCAAGGTGCTTCTGATTGCTGGGGGGATTGGGATTACCCCCCTACGGGCCATGGCCGATGCGTTACTCGGGGCCGGGCGGGAGGTCATCTTGTTGTATGCAAACCGGAATGCGGTGGCGGTCGTTTTCAAAAATGAAATCGATGCGTTGGTGACGGCTTATCCTGTGCAATTCAAAGTAGTACACGTGATGAGTGAAGATCCAGACTGGCAGGGGGAGCAGGGATTCCTGGATGCCGAAAAGATCCAGCGACTTGTTCCTGATTTGGTAGACCGAGACACGTATCTTTGCGGTCAGCCCCCGATGATGAAAAAGATTCGAGCCATCCTTCGTGAGCAGGGTGCAAAGCGAATTTACTCAGAGCGCTTCGCGTTGTAGGACCCTTTAGTGTAGCAGCGGCTGTCCTCAGCCGCATTCTTTTGGCTGCGATTGTGGCCTACTTATGAACAATAGAAAGCTGGCGCAGGGCCTCGTACAAAACGATGGATACAGCGTTGGCGAGGTTGAGTGAGCGTACATGGTTGGTAAGGATGGGGATCCCATAGGTTTGTTCTTCATGAGCATCCAGAATTGCATCAGGCAGCCCCTTCGATTCGCTACCGAAGATCAAGGTATCGCCGGGACGATAGGTGGCCTCTGTATAAGACTGACGGGCGCGGGTGCTGAAATAGAAGCAACGCGGGGCCGTTTGTTCTTTGAGGAAAGCATCAAGCGAAGCGTGGCGGGTGAGATCCACGGAATCCCAATAGTCCAGACCCGCTCGGCGGACCTGCGCGCTGGTGAGTTGGAAGCCTAAGGGTTCAATCAAGTGCAGTCGCGATCCGGTTGCGGCGCAAAGCCTGGCAATATTCCCTGTGTTAGGGGGAATTTCCGGCTCAACCAGAGCAATGTTCAGCGGAGGAACGGGCCATACCGCAGGCAATGAATGTCGGCGTTCATGGGTATGTTTCATAATTCTTAGCGGATCGTTACTTCGCGGAAAACGTTGCCGAATTCCTTGAGCAGGTCAGTGGCTGTCAGGCTGGCTTGTGAACGGGTCCACATGGCATTATCCCCGGCGCGTCCGTGCAGGAAAACCCCCACGCAGGCCGCATCAAAGGGGGAGAGGCCTTGTGCCATCAGGCCTCCAATAAAGCCTGAAAGAATGTCGCCGGTTCCCCCAGTAGCCATGCCAGGATTGCCCGTCATATTCATGTGCAACGGCTGGCCCTTCTGGGCCACGAGGGTGCCTGCTCCTTTGAGCACGACGACGGCATGGGTTTTCTCGGAGGCCTCCCGTATGGCTGCCTCGCGATTCAATTGGATTTCCTTGGTGGTGCAACCGAGCAGCCGCGCCAGTTCACCGGGGTGGGGGGTAATGACCACAGGACATTGTGTTTTAGCGATCCGCTCGGGGTTCCCTTCGAGCACATTGAGCGCATCAGCATCCAGCAGAAGCGGACGACGGCATTCTTTTAGTAATTGGTGAATCCAAAAGGTCGTGTCGGGATGTTGGCTCATGCCGGGGCCCACCACAATGGCTGAAAAATCATTGATACGTCCACGCCATTGTTCCCAGTTGGTGGCGTTCAAAGAGCCTGTATTCGTTTCATCACCCGGATGGGTCATGACCTCCAGCATCGCACCTACTATAGCCGGGTAGACGGGGCGTGGCACAAGAGCGCTGACCAGGCCGGCCCCAGAGCGTTGTGCCGCAATCGCGGCCATGGCGGGTGCCCCGGCGTAGCCGATGGCGCCGCCTATGACCAGAACGTGGCCGAAATCCCCTTTGTGGGCAAGCCGCGAACGCTTGGGCGTCCGCTGCCGCACGTCCCAGCCCGTGATCAGATGACGAGCCGACTCGAATGTCGACGTAAGTTCCATAGGAATGCCGATACCAATGACATCGAGCGTACCGACATAGGGAATGGCTTGTTGCGTCAGCATCCCGATCTTAGGCATACCAATGGTAGCCGTCACATCGGCAATCACGGCCTCGCCCGGGACTTCGCCGGTATCGGCATCCAGCCCGGAGGGCACGTCGATGGAGACGATCAGGTTATCTTCCGAGATACTATTGATATAATGAATGGCGCCAGCGATGGGGCCGCGGGGCGGACCACTCGCCCCGATTCCCAGCACGCCGTCGACGATGATTTCACCGCTCCCTGCCGATTGCAAGGCCTCCGACCAGGCTTCCTTGGTGGGAAGTTCGATTAGGGTGATTCCGGCCGCCCGCATTTTGCCGAGATGGCGCAGCGCATCGCCACGGATGTCAGAGGCCGAACCGGCGAGCAGGACTTCCACATCAAAATCATCATCATGCAACAGCAGGGCGGCGGCAAAGGCATCGCCCCCGTTATTGCCACGACCCGCTACAATTCGGATAAAGGCATCTCCACCACGGGTCCGTTCGGCCAGATAACTGACGATCCCGGCGACTCCTTCTCCGGCACGCCGCATTAATTCAAAACTGGGGATGGCAAATTCTGTGGTGGCAATTTTATCCAGTTCCCGCATTTGAGCAGACGTAATAGCTTTCATTCTTCACCTCGTTTTTCGCCAATTAATAGGGCATGGGCAACCGCGAAATTATGTGTGTGGGAAAGGCTGATGAGCACGCGCACCACGCCTTGTTTGCAGGCGAGGAGTTGGCCATGCGGGCTCAAAACAATGGAGGGGGCACCAGAGTTCGGATCCTTAACGACTTCCATATCCAACCAATTAAGCTCAGTACCAATGCCCGTTCCGAATGCTTTTGAAACCGCTTCCTTGACGGCAAAACGGCCTGCATAATAAAGCCAGGGAGAGGCTTTGCCCTCGCAATAAGCCTGTTCGGAAGTCAGATAGACGCGCGATTTAAAGCGCTCACCCCACTTGTCGAGGAGTACGCGAAGCCGCTCGTTCTCTACCAGGTCCACTCCCGTTCCAATGACAACCTCTGCGCTCACGCCTGGCCTCCTGTGTAGGGTTTCATGGCGGCGAGCATCTCTTTAACGGCCTGCTTGAGGCCGATAAACACGGCCTGACAAATAATACTGTGGCCAATATTCAAGGTGTGCAGATAGGGAATCTGCAAGATACCGTGGGCATGGGTGCCATTGATTCCGTGTCCGGCATTAACGATCAATCCGAGTGAATGAGCCAAGCGCGCGCCTTCGCAGAGGGCTTCGAGTTCCTTGGCGGCCGCCGCACCTGTGAGGTCGCAGTAGGTCCCCGTATGCAACTCGATCACCGGCGCGCCCAGTGCAGCCGCTGCTTCGATCTGGCGCGGAACAGGGGCGATGAACAAGCTGACTTCAATTCCTGCATCAGACAGCCTTTGGATGGTGGGGCGTAGACGCCGTATCTGGCCCGCCGCATCCAGTCCGCCCTCGGTGGTGAGTTCCTGGCGGCGTTCCGGGACCAAGCAGACTTCATCGGGTTTAACTTTCAGCGCTACATCCAAAATATCTGGATTATTGGCCATTTCCAGATTTAATTGCGTTCTGATGGATTTGCGTAAAGCGAAAACATCCCGGTCTTGAATGTGGCGCCGGTCTTCCCTGAGATGAACCGTAATTCCTTTGGCACCGGCCTGCTCGCAGACCTCGGCGGCGTGGACGAGGTCGGGATAGGAGGTTCCGCGGACCTGACGAAGGGTGGCCACGTGATCGATATTTACGCCAAGTCGAAGACTAGATGTTTTCATGCGTTCAGCTCCTGCACCATTATTGTTTCAAAGCTTGATCAGTGTGAAATATCACATCACAACCGGGCAAGCTTTCTTTAATCCGCTCCTGTTCCGCAACAGGGATCGGATTACCTACAAGATAGAGGACTTTTAGATTTTTCGCTAGTCCGCTCATGTCAGCGGGCAGGGCGGTAAGTTGATTGTGATTTAGCCTCAACCATTTCAGGTTGGCGAGGAGCCCGAGTTCCAGGGGGATCTCCGTGAGACGCGTGCGATCAACATTCAGGTAGGTGAGCTGCGATAGACGGCCCATCTCCCGGGGCAGAGTGGGGAGCGGGTTATCGTTAAGCCAGAGGTGGGTAAGATGGGTGAGTTGTCCCACGGCCGGGGTAAGATTCGTCAGGCTGGTTTGTCCTAGATCCAGCCGGGTCAGCTGGGTGAGCGTCGTGATTCCATCGGGTAGCTGGCCAATTTTACAGGTGCGGAGATTGAGTTGTTTCAGCGTTTTGAGCGTGAGGGTTTCCAGCGGAAAGCCGTTAAGCCGTCGATAATACAGATCTAGATTCTGGATCGTATTGGATTTCGCCATCGCTTCCGCCACCCTTGTTGCGCGAAAGGGATCAACGGTCTTCTTGTTATCCGCGCCACAACCGCTCAGGAAGAGTCCCGCCAATAGCATCAGGCATAGCCTGTAAATGGGATCAGGACGGAACAAGGTTCGGGGTGAAGGGCGCCAGTTGCGGCATTTGCATGCGGCGTTCATGATGGTTTAATCCCTTACCGTAAGCCCAACCGTTTCATCCACAAGGTGAAGTCCTTCGGCAGAGGCGCCTCGACCCGGATGGCCCGCGCGTTGAAGGGTGAATTAAACCGCAGACTCGTGGCATGCAGCATTTGCCGGTCGATCATGCGGAGATCTTCAGGTATGGCGCCGCGCACGGCATAGGTTTTATCGCCCAGTACAGGGTGTCCGATATAGGCAAGATGTTTGCGAATCTGGTGGGTCCGGCCGGTCTCGAGCGACGCCTTGAGATGGCTGGCCAGCGGATTGGAGGACACCAGATAAAGTTTCGTTACGGCAGGCTCGCTTTCGAGCGGGTAGTCGATGCGCCGTTCCCGCTCCTTGATCTGGCCCATGGCCAACAGGTGGTAGACTTTGGAGATTTCCTGTTTTTTGAAAAGGTCGACCGCTTTATCAAACGCTTCTTTTGTTTTGGCAATGAGAATGCAACCGGAGGTATCCTTGTCAAGACGATGGACTGCTTGTAGACGTGGCATTTTCAAGAGGGTCTGAATATCCGATTCAAGGCTGTCCGGTCCGTTGGAGAGGCGCCCCGTCGGCTTGTTTACAATGATGTATTCGGTGTCCTGGTAAAGAATGACAAGCGGTTTGGCTTTCTTGACGGCCGTTTTGGAGGGCAGCATGACCTCGATTTTGTCGCCTTTATGGACTTCATGATGGGTCATCCAGATGCGGCGCCCATTGACGAATACCAAACGTTCATCCAGAAGGCCCTTCGCTTTATTCCGGGACAGGTTCAGGCGTTGGGCCAGAAAATTCTGAAGGGGCATCCCGGCTTGATCCAGGCGAACAATAAATTCTTGTGGTTGCATGGGCCGCATTATGGTGATTGGATCCCCACCTGTCGAGTGAATACAGGCTCTGGTCACAAGCGCTCGTATCTGAGGCGCAGGGCATTTCCGATAACGGTGACGGAGCTGAAGCTCATGGCTGCCGCTGCCAACATAGGGTTCATCAGCAGGCCGGTCCAGGGATAGAGGATTCCGGCGGCAATGGGGACCCCGATGAGGTTATAAGCAAAGGCCCAGAAAAGGTTCTGGCGGATATTACGCATGACGGCTCGGCTCAATCGAATGGCGCGGACAATGCCCTGCAAATCACCTTTTACCAGGACAACCCCGGCGGTTTCCATGGCCACATCCGTCCCGGTTCCCATAGACATTCCCACGTCCGCCAGAGCCAGGGCTGGTGCATCGTTGATTCCATCACCCGCCATGGCCACGCATCGCCCTTCCAATTTCAACGATTTGATAAAGTCCTGCTTTCCTTCAGGTGTAACCGCGGCGAGGACGCGATCGATTCCGAGTTTGCGGGCGACGTGATCGGCGACCTGCTGGTTGTCGCCCGTGAGCATAATGACCTGCAGCCCCATCTGGTGCAGGGCTTTAATGGCGGCAGGCGTGGTCGCCCTGATGGGGTCGGATAATTCAATTTGTCCGGCAAGCGTTCCGTTTAGTTTGATGACAATTCGGGTGTGGGCAGCTGCATCAGGTTGCGAACCTTCGACATGGCTCTGTTCCAGCGCGGCGGCTTTTTCAACCGCTATGAGTTGGCCGCCGACTCGCCCGGATACCCCGCCTCCGGGGATCGGCTCAAAGTTTTCCACGGGTGCAAACGACAAGCCTTTTTCGCGGGCGTAACGCACTATCGCCTGTCCAATGGGATGTTCCGAAAGATTTTCCACGGATGCAGCCATTTGCAATAAGAACTCATCCACGGGCGATTGGTTCATGACGGTAGGTTTGCCGTCGGTCAAGGTGCCGGTCTTATCCACCACGATGGTGTCCACCCGCTGTAACTGTTCAAGGACTGCGGCGTCACGAATCAGGACACCGGCGCGGGCGCCGCGTCCAATGCCGACCATCACCGCCATTGGAGTGGCTAATCCCAGGGCGCAGGGACAGGCAATGATTAGAACGGAAACGGCATTGATCATAGCAAAGACGAAGCGGGGCTCGGGCCCATACCAGGCCCAGATGGCAAAGGTGGCCAGCGCCGCAAGCCCTACGACGGGAACAAAGACGGCGGCCACACGATCGGCCAGATGTTGTATGGGCGCCCGGCTTCGTTGTGCCTCTGCCACCCGCTGGACAATCCGTGCGAACAGGGTGTCAGCCCCGATTTTCGAGGCGCGCATCAGGAATGAGCCGGACCGATTGATGGTCCCGGCGGCCACCGGATCCCCCAGACCGGCTTCCATCGCTTCCGATTCGCCCGTCAGCATGGAGGCATCAAGGGTCCCCTGGCCTTCGATGATCTCGCCATCCACAGGAATCTTTCCGCCGGGCCGGACCCGAATGGCGTCGCCGAGATGGACCTCGCTAAGGGGGACTTCCCGCTCCGAGCCGTTCTGCACCACGCAAGCCGTGGTGGGGGCAAGCTTGAGGAGTTCGCGGATGGCGGTTCCGGTTTTTCGGCGCGCTCCCAGTTCCATTACCTGGCCCAACAGCACCAGCACAATGATGGTCGAGGCCGCTTCAAAATAGAGGGGAATGACGCCGTGGTGCTGGAAGGAATCTGGGAAAATTCCCGGAAAGAGTATCGCCACCAGACTGTACAAAAAAGCGGTTCCGGTGCCCAGTCCGATGAGCGTGAACATATTGAGATTCAAGGTGCGCAGGGATAACCAGGCCCGTTGAAAAAAGGGGAGGCCGCACCAGAGCACCACAGGAATCGCAAGCCCCATCTCCAGCCAGCGGGAAAGGGAGGAGGGTGGCCATACGTGCAGGGCCGGAAAAACCATGGGGCACATGGAAAGGATCAAAAGCGGGAGCCCGAGGACGATACCCCACTTCAGCCGGCGCTTCATATCGGTCAGCTCAGAGCGGTCTTCTTCTGAGGTGAGCCCACTGCTTTCCAAGGCCATTCCGCATTTTGGGCAGGTTCCTGGAGTATCGCTTTCTACGCCCTCGCACATGGGGCAGAAATAAGCGGCGGTAGGCGGCTTACTGGAGAGTGGCGGAAGCCCGAGGAATTTGCGGCGACAGCCTTCGTGGCAGAAATACCACGTCTTACCGTCCTTCTCTCCCGAGAGGGCTGTTGCTTCATCAACGGTCATTCCACAAATGGGATCCGTGGCCATTGGGTATTAGAATTTGACCTTGGTCGCTTCGCGTTCTGCCGCAACCTCGATCTCAAACAACTGCGCGGCGGTAAAGCCGAAGGTGTTCGCGACCAGGACATTGGGGAAAGTTTCGCGGGTCGTGTTATACATCATGACAGCGTCATTATAGGCCTGACGAGCAAAGGAAATTTTATTTTCCGTGGAGGTTAGTTCTTCCATCAACTGCTGCATGGTCTGATTGGCTTTCAGATCCGGGTAGGCTTCGGCGATGGCCATCAAGCGGCCCAGAACGCCAGACATTTGGCCTTCGGCTTGCAACAGGCCTTTCATGGCGACGGCATCAGTCGGATTGGCGGCAGCCTTCTGGCTAGCAGAATAAGCCTGGTTCCGGGCGGTGATCACGGCTTCCAAGGTCTCGCGCTCGTGTTTGAGATAACCTTTGGCTGTTTCGACCAGGTTGGGAATCAAGTCGTACCGACGTTTTAATTGAACGTCGATTTGCGCGAAAGCATTTTTGAAAAGATTACGGAGTGATACCAGACGGTTGTAAATGCTAATCAGCATGAGGACGATGACGACGGCAACGGCCACAACAATTAAAGCTGTTTTACTCATAATGACATTCCTTTCGAACGACGTGTGTATTGGTTAGAACGTTTAAATTTATATCTGTTAATAAGGGGGGGATCAATGATTTTCACCTATGATTAGTTTTACAGCATATAAAACAGCCTGACGCATACTCGTGGGATTGGCCTTTCCGGTCCAGGCGATGTCAAATGCCGTGCCATGGTCGGGCGAGGTGCGAATGATAGGGAGACCGAGGGTGATATTGACCCCAGTTTCAAAGGCGAGCATTTTGAAAGGGATCAGGCCTTGGTCATGGTACATGCAGATATGGGCGGTGGTATTGGCCAGCCGGTCGGGCAGAAAGGCGGTGTCCGGTGCAAGCGGTCCTTCTACGATCAGGCCTTCCTGCCGGGCCTGGATGATGGCGGGCTCGATGATCCGAGCTTCCTCATCGCCAAACAAACCGTGTTCACCCGCGTGCGGATTAAGCGCACAGACGACCAGGCGGGGTTCCTGCCGTCGTAAACGTCGCATGGTCTCGGCCGTCAGGTGAAGGGTGTCAAGAATGGCCTTTGTGCTTAACTTACCCGGAACCGAGGCCAGTGAGGTGTGGGTGGTGACGAGGCTGGTGGTGATTTTTTCAGAACTGAGCATCATACAGGTGCGCTTGGCCCCGGTAAGATGCGATAACATTTCCGTGTGGCCGGGGTAGGGTATGCCTGCCAGATGCAGGGATTCCTTGTTGAGTGGCGCCGTGACAATCGCTTTAACCTGACCGGCCAGGGCTTCGCGAATGGCGGTCTCAACACAGCGGTAGGCCGCAGCGCCACAAGCGGGCGAAAGTTTTCCAGGAATGATCGCATCCAGCCCCTCACAGGGGATGTCTCGAAAGGCGGAAGGGGGGGGTAATGGCAGGCCAGTAGTCGCTGCCACGCGCTGGATAAGCCTGAAATCACCAAATAGGATGGGGGTGGAGCAGGCCAGCACTTCCGGGGCAGCCAGCATGCGCAGGCAAAGTTCCGGCCCCACGCCGGCTGGATCTCCCATAGTTAACGCAATGACAGGCTTTCCGTTCATGGCTCTATTTATTGCGGCAGATCCTTTCAAGAGTCAAGGAAGAGATCAAAATATTCAGGATAAGAAAATTAATCCTAAAAAAGGAATTTAAACTACGAAACACGCGAAAGACACGAAAGGAACTCATTGCAATCCAATAAGTTAGCGACTGGTCTTGCCCATACTTCGGTTCACCTGTACAACGGCGTCGACTGTGGCGCGTTGCGTCTGGTAAGTACTAGTCCCTTACGACTTGAATCAATCGAAGATAAAAATGACGGGTTAAGTAGAGCCTGTCCCAAATAAGCCGTTTTTATAATTTCCTCCAAAATCGAATTTTCTTCAGGGGTAATTTCAGACGCCAATCGCTTGCATTAATTGCCGATCTTCAAAAACTTCTATAAAACCGCCATATTTTGACAGAACC
>JBBQNS010000088.1:0-16410 GCA_038330175.1 Kiritimatiellia bacterium | reverse complement strand
TTAAAACCGCCCGCGCTTGGGGCATCAAGGAACTGTGGCGAACCTTCAAGAATTGCCGCGATGAAGAAGACGGGCTGTCGTTCTTCGCGCAGTGGTATCGCCTCGCCATGAAATCCAAGCTTGAACCGATAAAGAAGGTGGTCCGATCGTTTAAGGTACATTTGTCCGGCATCACAACTTTCCTCCGTCATGGCTTCTGCAATGCCCTTGCCGAGGGTGTCAATAGCCGCATCCAGCTGCTGATTCAAAAAGCCTGCGGCTATAGAAACCGGGAGCGGCTTAAAACTGATATCCTGTTTCATTTTGGCGGTCTAAACCTCAACCCCGTTCTTGTTCAATGAAAAATCCCCCCACAAACCCAGAAGCGCCTAACTTTTTATCATCAAGCCATATTTCTTTTTGCGGTGTATTCATAATTTCTCCTTTCGCGCTTTCATCCAGCCGCCTCAAACGGCATCGGGATAATCTGCCCCTCATTTTTCGGCCTTATGTCAAAATAGGCTTGTGCCGCTTCCTTCGTAATAGGCTTGCCGTTAATCATGTTGATTGAACGGTACACGGATAAAAGCAATTCCGCGTCAGCGTGCCCCAGTTCCTTTGCGGTCTTTTCTTGGCTTTCGTTTAGTGCCAAGTGATAACTGGCAAAAGCATGACGCCCGGCACCGTAGGGCATTTTTACTCCTGACGCCTTTTCAAGCCCCCACACCCGAAGCCAATACGTTGTACTGCCCTTGCGCCATATCGGGCCGCCTGTGGCAACGTAGGGCATAAGCCATGCCTTTAAATTGTCAGACATTGTAATATGACGTTGGCGCCTCATCTTTGCCGTTGCCGCGTCAATGGTGATAATCCCGCTTGAAACATTCACCGCCCGGAAGTCGATCCGGGCCGCCTCATTCGGTCGCAATCCGGCAAAAAACATTAGTGCCAAGGCGGGCACAAGGTCGGGCGCCTTTGAACTGGCAACATTTAGCAAGGTCTGCACTTGCCTAGGCGTCAGGATCTTAGGCGGCGCCTTTTCAGGATTGTCTGCCCACTCGATTTCAACCGCCGGATTTATCCCGGCATATTTTTTGCGCCGGGCATACTCAAAGAGCGCCTTCACCGTTGCCAAGTAATGTTTACCATTCACACCTTGCCAGCCATTGTCCTTTATCCATTTCTCTATTGCGGATTGCGTCACGCTTGAAACCGATTGAGCGCCAAAAACATTCTTAAAATCAGACAACCGCTTTTTGATATACAACTTTGTCTCTGGGCGCCGTTCAATAGACTTCCCCCCCCTACGGCCGGGGGCGCTTATGTATTCATCGACAAGCGCCTTGATCGTCATGGTTTCACCGTTCGCGGAATGGTGCGCAAGATAGAAGGCTACGGCATCACTAATCGGCACCGTCCCCAGCTTCACCCGCGCCTCTGCCGCGTCTGCCCGGTCACGGGGGGAAAGAGTCTGCCCAGCCGTTCCCCGGTTGATTAACTCCGTTTTAAGTTCCCGGCAACGCGTCCGGGCCTCCCCCAGCGTTTCAAACCTCACACGGCGGCGCTTGCCGTCACGCGTGCCTTCGTCCACTTGGAAAGGCTTGCCCTTGTTCACCCGGCGAATGACAAATCCGGCTTCTTCCCACTTCATTTCAGACTTTTTTGCGGCCATTGTGAAACCCTCGCTTGTTGTTTATGCGCGCCAATGCGTGCCAAGGAAGTAAGGTACTCTTGGCACACTCTTGGCACAAGCGATATTTCAAGCATCGATTATATGCCTGTATCTATTGAGTTTCTTGCATTTCTTGTGAAAGGTCTGCAAAACCTCTCACATCGGTTCGAATCCGATCCGCGCCTCCATTTTAAAACACAGTATTCAAGAGCCCGATTTCAGGATCGAGAATACTGCTTAATTTCTTCAGCATTTCTATTCTGAATTCTGGCTCCTGATTCCTAAATTCTCTCTTTCGAATAGATGGGTATGGAAGGTGATAAAAAATAAGCCGGTTTGAAAAATCGTTTTCAGCCCAAGCGCCTCCGCCTCACTCAACCCGATATTCAGGCGGGTCAACTGTCCGGACTCCTTATCCTTCCGCGATAAGCCAAATGAATAACCGCCCTTTTCTGGGATTTTACCGAACGTGATAATTGTGTTCGCCTTATCACTATCGTGATAGATCCCGTTTTTCTGCCCACCCACCCGTTCCTGTCGCCCCTCCAAGACCATCAACATTTCGCAAATATCCGTGAAATCGAACTTCACCGTTAATTTATTAGCCCAATCAAAAGTAGGCATCACCCGCTTATCGCCGTCCCTCTCCGAAACCGACTTTTGGGCCGCCATCTCGAAGAAAAAACAATTATACCGGTCTGACTCACGCCGGTTCAAGCGCGGCTCCAATTGGAGGGCCACCCCATTTCCCACGGCATTCGGGTGATAAAAGGACAGCTTTTGCTCCCAAATCTTGGTTCCATTCCCTTGTTTTCCCTGTTCTGTGCTCATTTTTGCTCCTTTTTTTTGCACAAAGCGCCGAGAACGTAATCCTGTCGTCCCCATTTAGATGTGCACTCTGCTTAATCATATAACGTATAACTAGCTAAATTATTTTATAATATATTAACAATATAGTTTTTGTTAGCGTTCCCTATGAAAAATCCTGGCTGTTAGCTATTTTGACCCCGCTCGAAAAGGCATTTGAAAGAACAACCGTTGGGGAACCGCAGATATTCAGAACATAACCAATGAAAAGAAAAGGCTTTCTCAGGTAGGGCTAGGTGTCCCTACCGAGCCGGAGCAAGGTTCGACCATGAAAAGTGCTAAACAGGACTAAAGTTTTTGGTGGCGCTAAACATGGATCTTGATTGCACAGGCTCGGTAGGGACACCTCGCCCTACCTAATTCTTTTCGAGTAGTGAGCTGTTAGGCGAAAACGATAACGTAAGGATTGATGAAACCGTAAGAGGCGAGGGCATAATGATATGGGAATTTCCTAATAGCCTAGCCGTCTACAGCCTATCAGCCTCCCGTATTTCGCACCTCTTATCTTTTCTATTCGACTTTCCCTAAAGGATTTCAGATAGTGAGACGTTTTTTTTGGCGGAGTTATACGAATGAAAACAGACTTAAAATTTATTGAGGGTGGCGTATCGACGCCATTGGGCTTTAAGGCGGCCGCCGTGCGGGCGGGCATCAAGGAAAGCCGCAAACGGGCTGACTTGGCGCTTATCACTTCCGAAGTTCCTGCCACCGTGGCAGGAACGTTCACCAGCAATCGCGTCAAGGCAGCTCCTGTTAAGGTGTGTGAGCGCAACTTGATCTGGGGGCAAGCCCAAGCCATTATTGTAAACGCAGGTTGCGCTAACGCCTGCACAGGTGAGCAAGGGTTCAAAGACGCCGAACGGATGGCGGAGTTGACGGCCACCGCTTTGAACATTGGTAAAAACCTGGTCTTCGTGTGTTCCACCGGCACCATTGGCATCCCATTGCCTATGAACAAGATAGAAGCCGCATTACCCAGCTTGGCTCAGGCGCTTTCTCCCGAAGGCGGCACAGCCGTCGCCGAGGCTATTTTGACCACCGATCTGACAAAAAAAGAAGTTGCCGCCACACTTACCATTGACGGGAAACTTATCACTATTGCAGGCATTACCAAGGGCTCAGGGATGATCGCCCCGAACATGGCCACCATGCTCGCGTTCATCACCACGGACGCCGGTGTGGATCAACGCGCACTCCAAGATGGCCTCCAATTTGCGGTGGATCATAGTTTTAACCGCATCATTGTGGATGGTGATGAAAGCACCAACGACACCGTTCTGATGATGGCCAACGGCGCGGCGGGCAACGAATTATTGCAGAAAAACCATCCCGAATGGAAAAAATTCTGTCACGCCGTCGAAGCGCTTTGTCTCAAGCTGGCCATCAAAATTGTAAAGGACGGCGAAGGCGCAACAAAATTTGTCACGGTGACCGTCAACGGTGCGGCAACCCGGAATGATGCCATCTTGGCCGCCCGGGCTATTGCTAAATCGGCACTCGTAAAAACGGCCTGGTACGGGGGCGACCCCAACTGGGGCCGAATCATGGCCGCTATCGGTTATTCCGGTGCCCGCATCGAAGAAAATCTTGTCAATATTACCTTCGACGATGTCTGTGCGGTTCAGGGCGGAAAAGCTGCTGCCGGTGTACCGCTTAAAGCGTTGGAAGAAGTGTATGCGAAAAAAGAGTTCACGGTCACACTGGATCTGAAATCAGGGAAAGCCCAGCACACGGTTTACACCTGCGATCTCAGTAAGGATTATGTCGCCATTAACGCGGAGTATATGACCTGATGCAACGCGCGATTGCCAAAGCCGATGTTCTCATTGAAGCGCTTCCGTATATCCAGGATTTCCGGGACGCGATCATCGTTGTTAAATTTGGCGGAAGTGCCATGGAAGAACAGCGGAATGTGGAAAATATCCTCACCGACGTCGCCTTCATGGAGTGCGTAGGCATGAAGCCCGTCTTAGTGCATGGCGGCGGAAAAGCCATCTCCAGAGCCATGACCGAAGCCGGTCTTCACCCCCAATTCGTCCGAGGCCTCCGCGTGACTGACGAAGCCGCCATCAAAGTGGTCGAGGTTACAATTCGTGATAACGTCAATGCCGCTTTGCTAAAAATCCTAAACGCCAAAGGCGCCAAAGCCAAGCGGATTGATGGCAACACCATCTTTGAAGTTGAAAAACGGATCGCAACGGATGAGGCCACTGGCGAAGTTCTGGACTGGGGCTATGTGGGCGAAATCAAGCACGTCCACGCCGCCCCCATTCTGGAATGTCTGCGTAATGATATTATTCCCGTCATCACGCCACTCGGAAATGGGCCGGATGGAAAACTTTATAATTTAAACGCAGATGACGCCGCGGCCGCCGTCGCGCGCGAACTGCGCGCGCGGAAACTGGCCTTCCTCTCGGATGTGCCGGGGCTGCTGAAAGATCGCACGGATGACTCCTCATTGCTTTCAACGCTACACATCAAAGAAGTGGAAGCGCTGATCGCCAGCAAGGTGATTGACGGCGGGATGCTGCCAAAAATCCGCAGTTGCGTGGAGGCATTGTCGGCGGGAGTAAGGAAGATTCACATTGTTGACGGCCGGTTGCCGCACTCGCTGCTGCTGGAGATTTTTACTGAACAAGGAGTAGGAACGGAGATCATAGAATGACAACAAGCACAGACATCATAACCAAATACCAGAAATACGTAATACCCACCTATACCACCCCCAGTCTCGTGCTCGTCAAGGGCAAGGGCTCCCGCGTTTGGGATAACGACGGAAAGGTCTATATGGATTTTGTCGGAGGCATCGCCTGTCAGAATGTTGGCCACTGCCATCCCAAGGTCGTGCAGGCCATCCAGAATCAAGCGGCGAAGTTGATGCACGTTTCCAATTTGTATAACAATGAGCTTCACGGCAACCTGGCCGAGAAACTGTCCACGCTCTCCGGTTTGGGCGGAAAGTGTTTCTTCTGCAATTCCGGTGCCGAAGCCAATGAGGCCCTCATTAAATTAGCTCGCCTGTGGGGCAGCGATGAAGGCAAATACGAAATCATCACGATGAATAACTCGTTCCACGGTCGCACCCTTGCCACCTTGGCCGCCACGGGTCAAACCAAGTATCAGGACGGGTTTGAGCCCCTCCCGGATGGGTTTATCTATGCAGAGCTGAACGACATCGCCTCCGTCAAAAAGGCAATCAGCGGTCGCACTGCCGCCATCCTGATCGAAGCCGTTCAGGGCGAAGGTGGCGTGGTTGGCGCCACCCATGAGTTCCTCAAGGAACTGCGCGCGCTGTGCGATGAAAAGCAAATCCTGTTGTTCTTCGACGAAGTTCAATGCGGGCTCGGCCGAACCGGAAACTGGTTCGCCTTCCAGGCGTCAGGCGTTTTGCCTGATGCTTTCTCCGTGGCGAAGTCACTGGGTAGCGGTTATCCCGTTGGCGGCATTGTCACCAATGCAAAACTTGCGGACGTTTTCCAGCCCGGCAAGCATGCCAGCACTTTTGGCGGATCGCCTTTGGCCTGCGCGGCGGCGCTCGCTACCTTGGGTGTCATAGAAGAAGAAAAGCTCGTCAAGCATGCCGCAGATATGGGCAAGCTTTTGGCCGATGGGCTGCTGGAATTTGTTGAAGCCTACGAACACGTCACCGAAGTTCGCAGTTACGGCCTGATGGTCGGGCTGGTTCTGGACCAACCGGCCAAGGCGCTCTGCCAGTCGTTGCGCGAGATGGGCCTGCTGGCCATCCCCACCCACGAGAACGTTGTGCGCTTCCTCCCCCCCCTGAACATCAAGAGCGGCGATGTTGAGGAGGCTCTGGACATTATTGATGACGCGCTTGCAGATATGCACGGCGTGGAGCGGGCCACGGACGATGAATAAGGAGCGCGATCATGGTCATCACTGAGCTTAAAGGCAAAAAAGTAGGCGTCTGCGTATCCGGCGGATTAGACAGCCGGACCATCACCAAAAAAATGGTGGAGATGGGTGTGAATGTCACCTGCTTCACCGCAGATTTGGGCCAGCCCGATGAAATTGACATCAATGACATCCGGAAAAAGATGGATCCCTGCGGCGCGAAGACCTTCATTGTCGACCTGAAAAAGGAGATGGCGGAAGCCTGCTTCGATGTTATTAAAGCTCAGGCCATGTATGATGGTGGCTATTGGAACTCGACCGGAATTGCCCGCGCCGTAACCGTACGCGGGTTGATTCCTGCCATGAAGCAACACCAATGCACGGTGCTAACCCATGGGGCCACTGGACGCGGCAATGACCAGATGCGGTTCGAACGCTATACCAATGTGCTCGCACCGGAGATGAAGGTCTATGCCCCCTGGCGCGACCCGGCCCTGTTGAAGCAGTTCGCCGGACGCACCCAGATGGCTAATTATCTCGCCAAATTTGGCATTGAGGCCACCGTGGGTGGCAAAAAGCGCTATTCCACAGACGCCAATCTCGCCGGACTCTCTCATGAAGCCGAGGATCTGGAAAGCATGGAAACCCCCTGCACGATCGTGGAAACCACGATGGGCGTTTGGCCACAACAGGCACCTGATGAAGTCGAAGAGGTTACCCTGTCATTTAAACAAGGGCGCTGTATTGCCATCAATGGCCGTAAAGTCAACCCGCTCAAAGCTATGGTTGAGGCTAATCGTATTGCGGGTCGCAATGGAGTCGGCATGAAGAATGCCCTCGAAAACCGGATCATCGGCACCAAGAGCCGTGGCGTTTATGAAGCGCCGGGTATGGAATTGCTAGGAACTGCTGTCCGCCAACTTTATCAGGCGGTCATGGATCGCCGTTCAACTCTGCTTTTCCAGCAGCTCTCGAAATTGGTGGCCGACCAGATTTACGATGGCCGTTATTTCGATCCCGTCACCCGCGCCGCCATGGCCGCCATCGATGTGCTGGCCGCCCCTGCAACCGGAGACGTTACACTCGGGCTGTACAAAGGAAATCTTTTCTTCATGAGCATGACCGGCTGCGCGGGGTCACTCTACAATGAGGCGGATTCCTCCATGGAAGCCAGTGCAGGCCTGAACCCCGTCAGCTCACAGGGCTTTGCCGAAATTCAAAGTGTTGAGGCCCTTTCTTTGGCCAAGGCCGGACAGATCAAGGCGTAGAAGTATTGGATTCTCTCTTATGACCCACCCTGCTCCCCTTCCTGTAGCCCTCACCATCGCCGGCTCGGATAGCGGCGGCGGAGCGGGTATTCAGGCGGACCTCAAGACCTTTACGGTGATGGGTGTGTTTGGCACCTCAGCCATCACGTGTATCACAGCTCAAAATCCTGATGGTGTAACGGGCATTGAAGCGGTATCACCGAAGCTCATTGTTGCCCAAATCAAAGCGGTGACAAGCGGGTTCCCGGTTGCCGCCACCAAGACAGGCATGTTGTTCTCAGCAGACATTATCCACGCCGTCGCGAAAACGCTCAAGACGGTAAGCTGTGGCCCATTGGTTGTAGATCCAGTCATGGTCGCCACCTCAGGCACCCGGCTTCTTAAGCTGGATGCCATGGAAGCACTCTTCCGCGACATTCTTCCGCGCGCCACGGTCATCACGCCTAATTTGAATGAAGCCGAGATTTTGGCCGGATGTAAAATTAAATCGCTTCACGATCTTCTGAAAGCCGCCCTCGTCATTTCCAAGCGCTTTGGAACCGCCTGCCTGGCCAAGGGCGGACATCTGGATGGCAGCAAGGTGGTTGACGTTCTATGTGTGGACAATGAACTGACGCTTTATACTGCACCCCGTGTTAGCTTGCGCGGAACCCACGGCACCGGCTGTACGTTCTCAGCCGCCCTGACCGCCGCCTTGGCAAACCACGAAAATCTGCATGAGGCCGTTGCCATCGCCAAAAGCTTTGTTACGAACGCCCTCAAGCATGCACGCCCTGCCGGCAAGCATTACCCGCTAAGTTTCGTGCAATACGAAACTTAATTTCCGGGCAATTCGAGGTTGTAAATCCATTCCCCCTTTGCGGGCTTCGCGTGCTTCTGTTCAAAATCTTACATTCCAGCCAACAGTGTGCACACAAAAAGACCGACGGAATACCTTGCGCCCGCTAATTAACCGCAATCTAATTTAGTATTGATTTACTTTACTTATAATTCAACACTTTGCCTGTTCTTAATTTAGTCAACAGGAGAAGGAGCATTACCCCGTTACCGCATCGACCTTTAACTGGTATCGCCATATTCTTCGTGGCGGGGACAGGCTTGGGACTGGCCTTTCCCTGCGCTCAATTGACCTTATTGATCACCGCCACTATTTGCCTACTGCTCGCCTGGATTCGAAAACTACCCCCGCTTCCTTTCATTCTCGTCTCTGTGCTATGTATCGGCTGGGCTAATGCCGCATCAAACATCACAGAATCAGAACCCAGCATCCCCGCCATCATCACGTTGCCATCAGGGGTCAGCCTCACCGGCATCGTCGCCGATGAGCCGGTATGCACAACCACTAAGAACGGAAAATTATCATGGAAATTTCCCATCACCGTCGAACGGATACGAACCGGCTGGACCAATGACTGGCAGAAGGTCACTGGAAAAGTCCGGATACGCCTTTCGGCAGAATCCGGCGATCGCCTTCCCGCCTATGGGGAACGCTGGACCTTTTCAGGATACTTGAATCAGGCCACGTTCAAGCAAGGCCTGTTCGCAGGAAAACCAGGTGGATTATTTTTCTCCGGCTCCACCAAGAAATGCTGGCGCTTAGCGTCAGATCAAGGGAGCGCCTTCATTAAAAAATGCCTGGAAGGGCGGGTGTGGGCAGGCCACCTTCTTTCCTACGGGATTACCGACAAACCGGAACAAGTCTGCATCCTGAACTCCATACTGCTCGGCTATTACAGCCAAATCCCACGTGACCTCTATCAGGCCTTTGCGAACACCGGCACGCTCCATGTATTCGCGATCAGCGGTTCACATGTGGTGATCCTGGGAGGGGCCATCATTTTCATGCTGGCGGCCTGCGGCCTCCCCCGCACCCGGTGGGTGCTTTTCCTCGGCCCGCTACTGATTCTCTACACCGCCATGACCGGACTTCAGCCCAGCGCCATTCGAGCCTGTATTATGGGAATCATCTTCTGGATGGCGCCATTGCTGGGGCGCAAGCCCGACATCTTTACGACGCTCGCGGCTTCAGCCATTCTCATTCTAGCCATATCCCCCGACGACCTGATCAATATCGGCTTCCTCCTTTCATATATTGCGGTACTGGGACTGGTTCTGTTCTGTCCGGTCTTTTCGAAGTTACTCCGCCAATGCTTCACTCATGACCCTTTGAAACTTGAGGCCGATCCAGGTTGGCAGGAAAGCCTTCGAGCGTTATGGCATTTCTTTAGCGATTTACTTTCCGTCTCTGCTGCTGCCTGGCTGGTGACAACACCACTCACCATTATGTTCTTTGGCACCTTCTCCCCTATTGGCCTTCCCAGCAATCTATTGGTCGTCCCACTCTCCTCCATCGTTATTATCACGGGAGTGTTGTCACTCACTCTGGGATCCTGCGCCTTGTTTCTGGCCGATCTTTTCAACCATGCCAATCTGGCATTGATCGTGATGATGACCCAATCTGCTCAATGGTTTGCATCGATTCCCCACGGCTACGTTAAAGCCCCACCCCTGCCACTCTGGGCCGCTATTGTTTTTTATGCGGCCTTGCTCATCACCCGCTTTGCGATCTGGGTTTATGCTAAAGAGAAAAGCGATGTGCGAATTGAGGCGGAAGAATGAGCAGCAGGAAGAAATGCCCCTCACCCTAGCCCTCTCCCGCGAGGGGCGAGGGAATGGATTTAACAGGCCTTCCCTGAGCTTGTCTAAGGATTGAGGTGAGGGGGAGTGATTTCGGATTTATAATCGAGAAAACAGAGGTGATTGACGGAGTGTATCCTTATGGCTACAGTTATTGTGAGAGTTGAAATTCGGAAAACAGAAGTCTTTGCACGGTGGCTTGACAACTTACGCGATATACGAGCAAGGGCTCGCGTTCAGTCGAGACTCGAGCGCCTGGCAGCAGGGTAGCTTGGCGATATAAAGCCAGTAGGAGAAGGTGTTTTGGAAATGCGAATAGACTACGGCCCTAGTTACCGAGTTTACTCCATTAAGCAGGGTCGAAATATCATCCTCTTAGCTGGTGGTGACAAACGGACTCAAGATGCGGACATCAAGACGGCGTTACGACTCGCACGGAATCTGTAGGAAAGAAATATGAGCAAAACAAAAACCACTCGCTACGATGTAACCGAACACCTTCGAACATCTGAAGAAATGGCGGCCTATCTTGAAGCCAGTCTGGAAGAAGCCAAAGGCGATGCCGCGTTTATCGCTAAGGCACTAGGCGATATTGCCCGCGCTAAGGGCATGACACAGATTGCGCGAGACACGGGATTGTCACGTGAAAGCCTCTACAAGGCGCTGTCTGGTGAACGCAGCCCTGGCTTCGACACCATTCTGAAAGTCATGGGCACATTGGGCTTGGAACTGCATGCTGCACCGGCTGCGTGCTAAAACTTATATACGTTGCGGTATATGAATATCCGTCGATTGCTGATGGATAAAGTCCATGCCCCCGACAAACCCGGTTTAATTTCGGTGGCCACGCCTGGTGGAGACGGTTGAATATTCCCTCCATAATTTAGCGAATTACTAAAAACTCAGCCGGGAAGAAACACCTGCGCAGCCTATACCGGTCATTCACGGGCTCAACCTGTACCGCAACCATCACCAACCAACATCCTTATTTTCTGGATGGCGCCGCTCCTGTGGCGCAAGCCCGATATCTTTACGACATTCGCGGCCTCGGCCATTCTCATTCTAGCCATCTCGCCCGACGACCTGATCAATATCGGCTTCCTGCTTTCTTATATTGCGGTACTGGGTCTAGTCCTGTTCTGTCCGGTCTTCTCAAAGTTACTCCACCAATGCTTCGCTCATGACCCGTTGAAACGGGGAGCTGATCCCGTATGGCAAGAGAAGCTACGCTCATTATGGCATTTCTTTAGCGAGTTACTTTACGTCTCCGCCGCTGCCGCTGCCTGGCTGGTGACCACGCCGCTCACCATCATGTTCTTTGGCACCTTCGCGCCTATTGGCTCTACCTAATTGATCTCAATCATTTTCTCTGTCATCATTGTAAAAACAAAGATGTGAAGTCAGCCTATCTTTCAGAACAAGATGATAATTATGAACTCGCAACATACTCTATCCGAATATCACACCCTCGTTGAGCAAGCTCCTATATTGATATGGAGAGCTAACCTTGACACCCTATGCGATTATTTTAATGAGCGGTGGCTTGTATTCAGGGGGCGAACGATGAGCCAGGAGTACGGGAACGGCTGGGTGGAAGGCGTTCACCCTGATGATCTGGATCGCTGCGTTAAAATCTATCTCGATAATTTTCATAAACGTCAAATATTTGAGATGGAATATAGACTGAAGCGATATGACGGAGTTTATCGGTGGATCTTTGATCGAGGTGTTCCTTTTTATAATGATGACGGTGGGTTTGCAGGATATATCGGAAGCTGTGTTGATGTTACCGATCGGGTCGAAGCGCAAGAAGCCTTGCAACATAAATTAGGATCTGAAATCCATTTGCTGCGTGGAATCATTCCGATTTGCAGTTACTGCAAGAAGATACGCGACGATAAGGAGATCTGGCAGCAAATGGAAGCGTACATCGCCTCACATTCCGAAGCTTCATTCAGCCACGGGATTTGTCCTGATTGTATACGGGAGAAGTTCCCGGACGATGCCGATCAGATTCTCAAGCTCATGTCCAATAATGGGGCTGTTTAAGGTGAAGAGCGGGGGTGGAGCGATCCTATAGGAAGTGACCTTGTGTCGCGATTGCGGGCACGGGGTGAACATCGCGCGCAAGCGCTGCTCCTACAAATTACCGTAGGCCCTGCCCGTGGCAGTTTAACCGTGAAGGTGAACAGCGAAAAGATTTGCCCGATGATGGGGTGGCCGGGATGTCGGTCCGAATCAATGACGACTGGTATAGTTGGAAAGCCTGGGTGTTTGACAAGACCCAGGCTCCGCATGGGGCTATGCTGTTTGAGATGACTCATTTCACCGACATGTGTAACTGGTTCCTTAAAGCTGAGCCGGAGTACGTGACGGCCATGGAAAGCGGTGCTCAGTTTCTTATTTTGGGTTCCGCTTCACCAGAATTACTTCAACAAAGCTCGGAATCCCTAGCGGGCCGTATCAGTTATCTCGAATTGAATCCCTTTAATCTTATTGAACTGCCAGCCGGGCGTCAGGAAATGGAGCGCCATTGGTTTCGGGGCGGTTATCCGTCAAGCTATCTTTCCGCCAATGATGCCGTTTCCTCACAGTGGTGCGCGGATTTCATCACCAGTTACGTTGAAAGTTATCTACCCCAGTTGGGCACAGAAGCTTCACCGCAGCAACTACGCAGACTTTGCAGCATGTTGGCGCATCAACAGGGTGCCGCCCTCAATCTCAGCAAGATTGGCGGCTCCCTCGGGATCGACGGCAAGACCGTCCGCCATTATCTCAATCTCCTGGAAGGCCTCTATCTCCTGCGCACCCTCCCCGCTTGGAGCCGTAACGCCGGTAAACGTCTTGTCAGGGCTCCTAAAATATATTGGCGCGACACAGGACTTCTCCACTCCCTCGCGGGATTGTCCGGCATCGAACAGGTTCTCGGTCATCCGCTCTGCGGCCATTCCTGGGAAGGATATTGTCTCGATCAAATCACACCCCTCCTACCCTCCGGCACCCGTTTCAGCCACTACCGCACCCATGCGGGCGCCGAGGTGGATCTTGTTCTGGAGTCACCCTCCGGGGAAGTCACCGCCATTGAAATCAAACGCACCCTGGCGCCCAAACTCACGCACGGCTTTATCGAGAGCATGCAAACTCTGGGGGCAACACGTGGGTTCATCCTGATGCCGAGCGGAGAACCCTTCCCGCTCTCGGACTCGGCAACCGCACAATCCCTGCCGAATTTTCTCAAAATGTTTCCAGTGTTATGAGCCCGTCGGAGAATGTCGCGCTCATAGCGCGCGACCTCCCGGAAATTCATCCTTCAGCGGATTGCCGATGTGTTACCGATTCAGTACAGCACCCCTTATTCACGCGGGTCGGCAAGTCTCGCCCTCCAGAAGAACATGATATACAGAGGCGAGATGTTTCTTTTGGAGGGCGAGGCTTGCCGAGCCGCGTGGGCAGAACGAATCATGCTAGTCCATCGTGGTCGGAACGTCCTTAGGCGAGGATTAGGCGCGCTATATGTCACTTGACTATCCCGCCATTTAAAATCATCCTTCTGCTGTAAGGTGACAAATCAAGGGAGAACTCAAATGAAGTGGATGACATGGCTTACTGGATTTTTCATCATGACGCTGTCGGCGTCCCTAACGGGCTGTGATGACAGCAAGGACAACTTTGATGAAACCCCAGCCCAAGGCAACGGGACCTTGATCGTAGATAACGGATCTGGCACGGATTGTAATGTCTTTGTAGACGGACTTAATGAAGGCTCTGTCAATAATGACCATTACATTGCACGGGACATTCAGCCGGGTCAAATCCGCGTGTTTATAAGAAGCCGGGATGGCGATCATTACAGCCACGGCAAGGATGTGGACATTCTGGAAGGCCGCCGGACGATCTTACGTCTCACTTTTGACGGCTTTAACGACTTCAAGATCAACGTCGAATATGACTGAGAATGGGGCCGCGTCCCGCGGCCCTTATTTCTGAGCTTCTTCTTCGACAATACGCGCGCCTAAGATAATTTCTTCTTTGGGCCGGATATCGCGGAGGGAGCCCAGCTGCAATAGCTCAGGCCAGCGGCGCGCACAACCAGCCACCGCCACCATCGCCCCAACGCCCCCGAAAACCACCGAGCCCACCACCCCGGCCATACGGGAGGCGAGGCCGGGCACTGCCCAGCCCAGTCCTGCACTCATCCAATCAAACGCCTTCGCACTCACGCCCGACTCAAACCCGCCCAAATCATCAGACGCCACAATAAACACGCTGTTAACCGC
This sequence comes from Kiritimatiellia bacterium, assembly GCA_038330175.1. Taxonomy (GTDB): domain Bacteria; phylum Verrucomicrobiota; class Kiritimatiellia; order CAIKKV01; family CAITUY01; genus JAABPW01. The sequence continues at coordinate 1,855 of JBBQNS010000088.1, read as the reverse complement.
CGACACCCGGCCCCGCATGTGATCGGGCGTCAAGACCTGCACCAACGTGTGGCGAACAATGACGCTGATATTATCACTCGCCCCCATCAAAAACATAGCCACCATCGAAAGCCAGAACCACTGGGATATCCCGAACATAATGGTGGAGGCACCAAACAGGGCCACCGCCCAAAGCATGGCGCGCCCAGCGTTCCGGATGGGTGGCAGATGGGCAATCGCCATGGCGGTCGCAATGGCGCCCAAGGCTTCAGCCGCCCTCAAAAATCCTAACCCCAGTCCCCCAACATTCAGGATGTCCTTGGCAAAGACCGGCAGCAGATAGGTCGCTCCACCCACCATCATGGCCAGCATATCCAAGGTGATTGTGGCGAGAATCACTTTATTTTTCCCCACAAAGCGGATTCCATCCATCACACTCCGTAACGAACTATCCACCGCCTTACGCGTCTGGACCTGCAGCTTAAGTTTCGCGATCGCCATCATTCCGCCCCCGCGAAGCAAAAACGCCAAAGCCAGTGCCGGCGGCGTGTAGTCATGGAGGCCTAACAACAATCCGCCCAGCACGGGTCCAATCATGGTTCCCACCCGAAACAAACTGGTATTCCACGCCATGGCATTGCTGAATAGTTTGATCGGCACAAGTTGCGGCAGCAGCGCAGATCGAGACGGATTCCCAAGCGCGTTTCCAATCGAGCCCAGTAGGATACAAAGATAGAACCATTTGACAGGGGCGTCCATCCAGGCCAATGCCAGCATACCGGCCGTCGCCCCCACCCCAACCGCCTGGGTCCAGACTACTAATTTATGGCGATTGAACCGATCTGCCAACTGGCCGCCCGCAATGGATAACAGCATCACGGGTAATGCTTTCGCAAGTCCCAACCAGCCCAACGCCATCACGGTCTGGGTTTGGGCATAAATATGGACGCCCACCGCCACGATCTCAATCTGACCCGCCATAATCAGCGCCAGCCATCCAGCCGAAAAGTAGCAATAGGCTGAATGGCGCCAAGCACCATAAGGGTCATGTTCAATGGGGATCGAGTCTTTCATAATTTCGGCGGTAAATAATATCACAAGGGTCAATAGGGTCTCTCTGCGAATTGATCCCCTTCTCTGGGGGGGGGGGCGCATTTCACTTCCGTAGGGCTGTTACTGAATCGCGAGTATACATAAAGATTTACCACCCGCTAGCGCTTGAGACACGGAGGCACAGAGAAATCCTACAAGCCTTAGCAGCAAGTCCGAATGTGGCGTTTATTTCATTTGCATTTTATTCCATGGCCGCCGTAGCCCTGAGCAACGTCGAAGGGGTGAAGGCTGCTCGGTGTCTCCGTGCCTCTGTGGTAAATCTTTTCTTCTCTTCCTGTTGGCTCCTTGAAATCCCCCTACGGAAGTGAAATGCGCCCTCGGAGGGGTTAGGGGTGGGTTCTTTCTTCACTCATAGGGCACTGCCCTGAATGGAGCAAGTGACGGCCCTACATAAAATAAACATGGTTATGCAGTTTACTCAACCACCCACAACCCCTTGTGTAGTCGAATTTAAGAGAAGATTAACCACCCGCTACGAGCAACCTGTCGGGCTTCGCGCCTGTGGAGGGGCTACCGGCGGAGACCGCCGGCTCCAGAATATAATTTGCGTCAGCAAATAAGCGTCACGTGCTACCCATTGGCTTAATTCACCGAGAATAGCCCTCGCTTTTAATCTTTGGAGCCGGCGGTCTCCGCCGGTGGTGGCTGTTGAGTCCGAAGGCTGTGCAAGTCCGACAGGCTGCGAGAGGCACAGAGAAAAACTGCAAGCCGCAGCAGCAAGCCCGATTGTGGTGCCGCTCGCCGTGTCTCAAGCGGAGCGGGT
>JBBQNS010000087.1:0-16431 GCA_038330175.1 Kiritimatiellia bacterium | reverse complement strand
GTGTATGTCAGGTAAGAAACCGGCTCAACGCACCAGGAGCCAGTGCAAGGTTTCATCCTTGGCGGGCGGCGTGTCGAATGTCACGGTGAAGCCCGTCGCGGTCTGTTCCGTGACCGCCTGGCGGGAGAGCCAACTGAGCTGGACGAAAACCGCGTAGGCGGCATCGCTTTCCCGATTGGGGAACGGAACCGTGAGGCTTCCTGAACCGGCCTTGACCGGAACGCCGATGCCGCGCAGGTTGGCCGCCTTGTTGGTCGAACCGGACAATCCACCCACGCTTGTCAATCCCCCGGGAACGGCCATGCCGTTACCCTCGAACCGCATCGTGCCGTCGGCGGGCGACACGGTGAGCGTGGCCTCTTTCCCGTTTTCGTAAAGCCATTTGATGGGTTGCGCCCGGCCGTTGGGCTGGGCGAACAGGATGGCGCTTTCAGAGGTGTCGCCGGCGAACACGATGCCGTTGTTGCAGGCGGAGTTGAACACGAGCAGATTATCCCACGGGGGATTGGCATCGGGCGCGGAGGCGCGATCCTGCTCCACGTTGCCGCTTCCGCCGTCCACCGTCATGACCGAATGGCGCATGACCTCGCCTCGGTTTGCCACATCGAACACCGGAGCGGGGAAAACGCCCGGGACTGCATCCCACAGCCACGAACGGAAAGGGATGGGCTTGAACGGATCGGGGCCGATCGCCTGTTCGATCGGATCGTTTGAAGCGAAATCTGTCGCTGTTCCTGTAAAGGGATTCTGCAAGTCAGTGCAGTGAGCCCGCTTGGCCAAGCCCTGCAGAGGCGCAGGGTCGGCGAGACGGTGGAGGTCCATGCCCCACGTGGAGTAGTCACGTACCGCATTGATCAGATTCTATGAAGTGATGCCGTTGACGAGCATCTGGACCCGGAGGGCAAAGTCATGGGGAAATGACCCTCACCCCCACCCTCTCCCCTTCCGCGCTTCGGCTGTGCTGGTTCAGTCCCTGTTTGTCAGGCTGACCCTGGCCCAGTGCAAGCGAATGATCATCGGGTTCTGCATGGCCGGCCTGTTTCCCACCTTCGCCACATTCGTGGCCCATTTTAAGGGCACCGATCTGCTGACCCGCTTCCTGATCCAGGCGGACGAGGTGGGGCAACGAGGTCACTGTCCGCAAGCCGTAATCCCGTGCGGGTGAGCAATACGAGAGCAGGCCGTTGTTGTGAGGCCATTCTGTCTCATTACTGTGCCCGCAGTCCATCCCGCAGTTTCTCCGTGATCCGCTCCCGCAGGCTTTTCGGGGCGAGCACCTTCACGTCCGGCATCCAGGACAGGACCCACCGCACTAGTTCTTTGCGTCCCGTCGTTTCCAGCCGCATCTCCACGTGGCCGTCCGTTCGCGTCCGAAACTCCTGCGACGGGTGCCACTGCCGCTCGGTGATGTAGACGGCCAGTTTCGGCGCGAAGAGCAGCCGCACCTTGATCGGTTCCTCGCCGCCGACGATACCGAACGCCTGCCGGGCGTATGTCTCGGGGCTGAACTCGGTCGGTCGCGTGAAAGCCTTTCCCGTCGCCGCGATCTTCCTGAACCGCGACAAGGCGAACGTCGCCACGCGCTCTTTCTCCACGTTCCACGCCATCAGGTCCAGTTCCCATGATAGGCCAGCAGGTGGTAGGGGTGCAGGTCGTACTCGGAGACGCGCCCGGTGAAGGTCTGGTAATCGGCTCGGATCGCTTCCCGCCGCTCAATAAAGCCCGCCAGTTTGGCCCAGACCTCGGGATCGATTTGCACTCGGTCCTCGGGCAGGACGCCGACATGCTCGCTAAGCCAGTCGGGCTCGATGGTGATGTCGCCCGCCCTGTGACACCATCGTAACCATGAAAACGTTGTTTCAGGCTGGTTTGTGCGGGCGTGTGCCCCTGCCGCCAGAAAAGCGATTTCTTATCCATGAGCGAGCTGCCCGCCAGCCTGGTGTATGGCGACACGATGGGCGTAAGGGCCCACGCTGGCGCCGGCGGAATGGGCGGTTGAAAAGAACGGCGGCATTCCGCTGGGGCATGCGAACGCCTGCTGGTTCATCCACCGGACGGGCCTGTTCCTGAAGGAATTCGGGCGCGGGTCGGCGGGCAACGGGAAGCGGGGGGCGCGCGGGAAGAACGATTATGGCGTGGTGTGGAGCATCGCGATGCCGCTTCCGGAAAATCTGCTTCGCGCGGTGGCCCGGCATGCCGGCTGCCACATCTGGTGCGAGGAGAACGACGTGGTGTATGCCAGCGATTCGATTGCGTCGATTCACAGCGTCAAGTCCGGCCCGCGCGTGCTCAAGTTCCCCGGCCGGTTCACCGTGACCGATGCGGTGACGGGGGAACGGATCGGGCGCGGCCTGAAGGAGGTCAAGCTTCGCATGAAAGCCCCTGAGACGCGGATCTTCGAGCTGACCCGGTAACGCGAGTCCCACCGGTCATATTCCAGCGGGACGCCGGTGGACGCGGGTGTGGACGGGACAGTGGTCTGGGTATCGAATGGAACCTATATTTCCACCGCCGCCATTTCGCTCACCAAGGGCGTGAAACTCCGCAGCCTGAACGGCCGCGAGTCGACCATCCTCAAGGTGAACAACGGCACCCAGACACGCACGGTCTACATCAGCCATCCCCTTGCTGTGGTTGACGGGTTTACCATGATCCGGGTGGGCGCGAATGGCGGTGGGGTGCAGATCTACCACTACGGCCTGCTGATGAATTCCACCCTGACAAACGCCTACTGGGTCAACATCCCCGGCGGGAGCGTGCAAATGATGGGCGGAACGGTGAGCAACTGCACCATCATCGGGGGTGTGGAGCGCACCAACGGCGGGTTGCAGATGGAGGGGGAAGGCGCGTTGGCGGTCAACTGCGTGATCACGAACAATTCCAACAACAGCTATGTTTCGGAAACCTGTGTGGGCGGCGTGTATGTTGCGGCCGGGTGCACGCTCCGAAACAGCCTTGTCGCGTATAACCGGACCATCGGATGGAGCGGGGGAATCTACAATTTGGGGACGGTTGAAAATTGCACGGTGGTCAGCAATACCACGTCCAGTGCCGATGCCAATGCCTGCGGCGGCGTGCGCGGCAAGGCCGGCCTGATCCGGAACAGCATCATAGTCGATAATCAGAACACGGGCGGCGGGACGGCTACGAATTGGACCCGCGCTGCCGGTGTTATTGAATACACCTGCACGGAGCCCAGCGTGGACGCTTACGGGTCAGGGAATATCACGGATGATCCGCTGTTCAGGAATTCCGGCCCGACTCCCTTCGCGTTGTCGGTCGGCTCTCCCTGCATTAACCCGAGTTCGCCAGTTGGGCGGTTATTAAGGTTGTAAGTCGTTGGAAATCAACAAAACGACCTCAAAAGTCTTGACTACATTTTCAGATTCAGTGGCACATAGGGGAGGCGCAATTTCATTCGTGAGAGGAGTGCGGCCAGTTCTTTTTCCGGTTTCGAAACGATACGGAGATTGATGGCCGGACCCTGCCTAGTCGGTAGGCGGACATCCATGGAATGGATCTGCCGCATCTCGATCAGAAACTGCCTGGCTTCATCTCCCAGGCCGCTGATGCCCATCCAGTGTTCCAGCGTTCGCCACAGGCACAGGGAGAGAAAGCATACGAAGATGTGCGCCTCAACCCTGCGCTGGAGATGGTGATAAATCGGGCGGAGGGCAAGATCGCTCTTGAGGTCGCGGAATGCAGATTCCGCTTCCGTGAGTTGGATGTACCACCGCCAGAGCTCGGCGGGGTCTTCGCAGGCTGTGTTGGTTCGCAGGATGTAGGCGCCGTGGGTCTTTTGCGCCCATTCAAGCTGCCCGGGTTTCTCCTTCAGGGCGATGCCACACGCCTCTCTCTTTTCGTTGAAGAGCACCTCGCATTCAAAATGCCTAGATGCCGACGGATACCGTTCGCGTAGCCGCCCGACACCCTGCTCGACGGATTGCGTCTTTTGGGACGGGTTCTCACCCAGTTGGCGGTTTTTCTTTTCGATGCAGGCCCTGAACTTCTCGAGTTGCCTATTGAGCATCGCCTGTTCTTTCTTGGCCCGCTCGGCGCTCTTGCACAGGACATATTTCTCGTTGCCAGCGCCTCTGACAAGTTTGACGCTCAAGCCCTCGCGAATGGACTGCCAGCCGCCGTCGTCATGGAACTCGGATTCGTATCGCTTCAGCATGCTACGTGGCGCCCCCATCAGATAGAAGGATTCCCGAGCCTCGAGGAACGCGATGTTCTCCTCGCTGGACATCCCTCGATCCGTCACCCAAACACGGTTGGCGTGCCCGTATTTCTCCTCCATGAGATTCACAATCTCCTGCATCGTCGTCGTGTCTGAGCGGTTTCCCGCGAAAACTTCGTAACCCACTGGCATCCCATCGGGTGTCACGACCAGGCCGACGCACACCTGCTTGCAGTCGGGGCGGTTGTCGCGCGAATAGCCACGTTGGGCAAGAGGATTGATCTCGCACGCCCCCTCGAAGTAGGAGCTTGTCACGTCGTAAAGCATGAAGTCGAGTTTGGTCCCGAACCATTCGCCCCAGCGCGATTGGAGGTGGACGCAGACCGCATCCTTATGGGCGAGGATCTCGTCGAGTCCCCTGTACATCCGCGTCAGATTCACCTTTTCCTCGTCAAGCCCCAGCACATCGCACAAAGCCGTCTTGGGTAACCATGCGCTCGCGATCGCATTTTCGGTGTCCTGCTCGCAGAACTTCGCGGCCGTCAGGATGCAGGCGATCAGATCCCAGCGTATATCCTCGCGACCTTCCGGCATCAAACCCGCGAACAGCCCATCCAGTCCAAGCCTCCGCCAGACGGCCAGCACCACCCAGATCTGGCCAAATTCCCTGACTCTATTCACCTCTATCCCGCTGACATTGATCTCACGCCACTCGGGAAGCGGCTTTGGCTTCACAAACAAGTCGCCCTGTTCAGCGCCCCTGCGCCCATCCAGCAAAGCGTCGATGTCATCCCACGAGTGGTAATAGTCCTGATCCTCCGTATCAAGCTTTCCGAGGTAGGACACGATCTGATGTCTCGGGCCGCTCGCGGTCCGGACGGTCTTCGTCAAAGCCCAGTAGTCGTAAACCTCGTCGCCTTTTTTCCGTCGGATTCTTTGTAAAAACATGCCCTGATTTTAAGACGTCTGGGAGATTTTTCAATAGGCCGGTCTTGACTACATTTGCATTTTTAAAAAAACGAACGGAAATTTTCGCAAAAATTAACGATTTATTGGCCTTTCTAGGCCTGGCCATAGCTTACGCTAGACGAAAATTCTTTCAGAGTGGTCGCAACTGGCGAACTCGGGCTAATGCAGCATTAAGTATTGAAGGTCATTTTTGGCAACGGGAATGTTTTGACCACTGGTGCCGCGACAGCGAACAATGGCTTCGATTTGTCCACTACACCGCGATGAACCCAGTGCGGGCTGGTTTGTCCAAAATGTGGCAGGATTGGCCTTGGACAGTCGTTGATCCCGAAGTTGAAGCCATTCTCGAAAACACCGAAGCAAAATAGAATGTCGCGCTCATAGCGCGCGACCTACCAAAAAAAACGCCAGGGAAAACCCTGGCGCTAGAACTACTTCATTATAAATCCGATAACTCAGCCCAACCGTTTTTTTAGGTCTTCCAACTCCTGCTTCAAGGCCACAGGAAGATGGGTTCCAAACTTCTCATAGTTGGTGTTGATGTCAGCTATTTCGTTCTTCCATCCTTCAGCATCAACGGCCAGCAACTGCTTCATGTCTTCGGGGGTCGTCTTCAACCCAGACAAATCCAAAGCATCTTCTGTGGGAAGATAGCCAATCGGGGTCTTGACCGCCTTACCAGATCCATCAATTCGCTCGCAAATCCACTTGAGCACGCGGCTATTGTCGCCGTAGCCCGGCCACAACCACTTGCCTTCAGGACTCTTGCGGAACCAATTGACAAAGAACACTTTGGGGAGTTTTTCGCGTTTGGTTTTCTTGGCCATACCCAACCAATGAGCGAAGTAGTCGCCCATGTTGTAGCCACAGAACGGTAGCATGGCGAACGGATCCCGCCGCAACACCCCCGCCTTGCCGAGCGCCGCCGCCGTGGTCTCCGACCCGGTAGACGAGCCCATAAACACGCCGTGCTCCCATGAGAAAGCTTCATTAACCAAAGGAATGGTAGAAGGACGACGGCCACCGAACATAAACGCCGAGATCGGCACCCCGGCCGGGTTCTGCCAGTCGCTATCAATCACCGGACAATTTGCTGCAGGCGCAGTAAACCGGGCATTGGGATGCGCCGCCTTGCGGCCACAATCAGGAGTCCACTCTTTACCTTCCCAGTCAATCGCCTTTGCGGGAGCGGGAATGCCCATATCTTCCCACCAAATATCTCCTTCCGGAGTCAACGCCACATTGGTAAAAATGGTGTTTTTCGTAATCGTTGTCATTGCGTGGGGATTGGACTGGTTTGAGGTCCCCGGCGCCACACCAAAGAAGCCCGATTCCGGATTCATGGCGAACAAGCGACCATCCTCACCCACGCGAATCCAAGCGATATCGTCACCCAAACACTTAACCGACCAGCCTGGCAGGCTGGGTTGCATCATGGCCAGATTGGTCTTGCCGCACGCACTCGGGAACGCTGCACTAATATAATATTTCTTACCGGCAGGTGAGGTCAGCGCCAAAATGACCATATGCTCGGCCATCCAGCCCTCTTTGCGGGCAATCGATGAGGCAATGCGCAGTGCCAAACATTTTTTGCCTAACAAGGCGTTACCACCGTACCCTGACCCATAAGACATAATCAACTGGTCTTCGGGGAAGTGAACAATATATTTCTTGGCTGGATCCGGCTCACAAGGCCAGGGAACATCCTGTTGTCCGGGCTTCAACGGCGCACCTACCGAGTGCATGCACTCAATGAAGCTGCCGGTCGCACCTAGCTTATCCAGAATGGCCTTACCCATGCGGGTCATGATGCGCATATTGGCGACCACGTAAGGAGAATCCGTCAGTTCAATGCCGATTTTAGCAATGGGCGAATCCAAAGGGCCCATTGAAAAAGGAATCACATATAGGGTCCGGCCCTGCATACAACCGGCATACATGCCGTGCATGAGCTTCTTCATTTCCGCCGGATCGGCCCAGTTGTTTGTCGGCCCCGCGTCTTCCTTCACCTTTGAACAAATGTAGGTGCGGTCTTCAACTCGAGCAACATCGCTGGCGTGAGAACGGGCGAGATAACACCCGGGCCGTAATTGAGGATTGAGTGCGGTAAAGGTTCCGGCCTTCACCATTTCCTGGCATAGACGATCATATTCGGCCTGTGATCCGTCACACCAATAAACATTGGCCGCTTTGGTCAGCTTAGCCATTTCGTTAACCCAGTTAATCAACTTTTGGTTTGTGGTCGGTATAGTCGACATATCGGCTCCCCATTTACTTTTGTTTTATTTCTACACTCAAGAGGCTTAGGGGTGAGGGGGCTCTGATGCCACCGCTTTCCGCCCTAAATTTGGGGGCGGAGTGTAGTAACCCAAGGGGATAAACACAAGCGAATTTCAGACTATTTTTATCTTCCCTAACCCAGCATAGTCGGAACCAAGAAGAAATTTAACAGAAGCACACGAAGCACACAAAGGCGTCATCCGGCGGGTACGCCGTATGACGCGGTGGATATTGCAAAACACTAGGCAGGGTGGTGTATTCCGCGAAGCATAACCCAAAATCCTTCGCGATCTTTGTGTGCTTCTGTTCAAAACTCTTTTTCGCATGAGTATTAACTGACACACCTGGACTACATGAAGAATTCTGTCATGCGCCCTATCTTCCCCAATCAGAAAATCCCTGATGCAGGATCAGGGATCCCCTGATTGTGCAAATTGTGAAAAAAGACGATTTTATGAAGCATGAATACGAAGAAAATTTTAATAATGTCGATCGCGACATTTTTCCTGGTTATCAACCAGCTGTTTGCGGCCGCCACCGTTTACAACACCAGCCCGCACCTTTCCATTACGGATTCATTCACAGATCAACACCCTATGCTGATGATAGTCTTCAATATCGGAGGCATATTCCTTCTGATTGGAGTCTGCGCTTCAATCTGCTCCATACTTGTAAGAAATCCTTGGGACAAGTGACGCAGATTAATAGCCTACTCCACCGAGATCTCCAGCTCCTCTTTCTTCACTCCCACCTTGATGGCTTGGCCGCCCTTGACGGCACCCGATACAACCAAACGGGCGATTTGTGTCTCCACTTTCGTCTGAATCAGGCGTTTCAGCGGACGAGCACCATACACCGGACTATACCCCTCATGCGCCAATAGCTCCCGAGCCGTATCGGTAACCTTAAGATCAATACGCTGCTCCCCAAGCCGCGCCCGCAATTCGCCCATTTGAAGATCCACAATTTGTCCAATTTCCCCCAGCGTCAGAGGCTTAAACAAAACGGTATCATCCAATCGATTGAGAAATTCAGGACGAAAGCTTTGGCGCAATTCTTCCATGACCTCGCGTCGGGTGGCCTCTTTAATTTGGCCATCCGCCCCAATCCCCTCCAACAAAATCGGCGAGCCAATATTGCTGGTCATAATGACAATCGTATTTTTGAAATTTACGGTTCGCCCATGAGAATCTGTCAAACGGCCATCATCCAGAATTTGCAACAGGATATTGAACACATCATGATGCGCCTTCTCGATTTCATCCAACAGAATGACTGCGTACGGTTTTCGCCGAACAGCTTCGGTTAACTGCCCGCCTTCATCGTATCCCACATACCCAGGAGGCGCGCCCACAAGCCGAGAGACCGTATGTTTCTCCATGTACTCACTCATGTCGATCCTGATCAGATGGTCCTCCGAATCAAAAAGCGTTGTAGCCAGCACCTTGGCCAACTCGGTTTTCCCTACACCTGTTGGACCTAGAAAAAGAAATGCACCCACCGGTCGCTTAGGATTTTTGATTCCAGCCCTTGCTCTTAATACAGCGTCTGCCACTACCTGGACCGCCTCATCCTGGCCAATGACGTTCTCATGCAAGGCCTCGCCCAATTTAAGCAACTTTTCGCGATCTCCCTGCAGCAACTTGGTCAGGGGGACCCCCGACCAACGTGATACCACCTCGGCGATTTCCTCCTCCGTAACCTCTTCCCTCAACAGGGACCGGTTTTCGGCTGTGCCTGCAACCGTTTTCTGGAGATCCGCCAGCTTCTTTTCAAGTGCCGGAATGATGCCGTGCCGGAGCTTAGCCAAACGATCCAAATCATATTTTCGTTCCGCTTCTTCGCTTTCCCTGCGAGCCTTTTCCAATTCCTCACGAACCGTTTGAACCCCTGCAATCGCATTTTTTTCATTCGTCCACTGCGTTCGCATGGCATCAGACGACGCCTTGAGGTCCGCCAGCTCTTTCCTGAGCACCTTTAACCGCTCTTTGCTACCTTCATCTTTTTCTTTTTTTAACGCCGTCTCTTCGATCTCCAAACGCATCACTTTCCGGGTGATTTCATCCAATTCAGCGGGCATGGAATCAATCTCTGTGCGAATGGAGGCGCAGGCCTCATCCATTAAATCAATGGCCTTATCCGGAAGAAACCGATCGCTGATGTATCGATCCGAGAGAACTGCCGATGCGACCAGCGCGGTATCTTTGATTTGAACCCCGTGATGTACTTCGAAACGTTCTTTTAACCCGCGCAGAATCGAGAGGGTATCCTCCACAGATGGGGCTTCCACCAATACCGGCTGAAAGCGCCGTTCCAGAGCGGCATCTTTCTCAATATATTTTCGATACTCATCGAGCGTGGTCGCTCCGATACAATGTAATTCGCCGCGCGCCAACATGGGCTTGAGCATATTCCCTGCATCCGTTGACCCCTCGGTGCGACCGGCACCTACAATTGTGTGAACCTCATCGATGAAAAGGATAATTCGACCTTCCGCCGCCTTGATCTCGGTTAAAACCGCTTTAAGCCGTTCCTCAAATTCGCCTCGAAATTTTGCCCCCGCCATCAGAGCCGTCATATCCAACGCGAAAATGGTGCGATCCTTGAGCCCTTCCGGCACATCACCTCTGAGAATCCGATGCGCCAGCCCCTCCACGATAGCCGTCTTTCCCACACCCGGCTCGCCAATCAAAACAGGATTATTTTTTGTTTTTCGCGATAGGATTCGAATCACACTCCGAATCTCCATGTCCCGCCCAATAACGGGATCGAGCTTTCCCTTTCGCGCCATATCCACAAGGTCAGTCCCATATTTCAGCAAAGCCTCATAAGCCCCTTCAGGCGTGGCACTGGTCACTCGCTGATTCCCCCGCACCGCTGTGAGCGCCTCCAGAAAACGTGCTCGATCCACTCCAGCCTGTGTCAGGATTTTACCTGAAACTGTTTTTTTACCCTCATCCAAAAAAGCCAGCAGCAAATGCTCTACCGAGACGAATTCATCTTTCAACCGCTTGGCCTCATCGCTCGCCTTGACCAATAATTGATTCAGCCGCTGCGTCACATATACTTTACCCGCCTCCGCGCTCGTCCCTTTTACTTTCGGGAACCGATCCAGCGCCTCCTCTAAATGAGCACGCAAATCGGCAGGGCGCACCCCAAGTCGCTCGATCATCTTGGGCGTCAACCCATCTTCCTGCTCCAAGAGGCTTAAAAGTAAATGCTCCCCATCCAACTCCTGATGACTAAGCCTCACCGCTTTTTCCTGTGCCGCCTGCATTGCTTCCTGCGCTTTTTGGGTCAATTTGCTTAAATCAAACATCGGTCACATCCTTCTCTTGAGTAATCACCTTTCGTCCATTATATAAGATCCGCCCCTTACTTCCATAGCTAGCTAAGGTCAAAATCATTAAATTTTGCAGCATTTGTTTGGGGAGGGTGGGCGCTACGAGCCCGCCATTGGCTCCATGCAGGCGAGGAGAATGTCGCGCTCATAGCGCGCGACCTACCCAGTTAACGCTCCACGTGGCCTCTGCTTTCCATGTTTCAAAGCAAAATTTGGAGATAGGTATAAGGTGAGGGCTTAGCAGGCATCGAGCGACTTATTCGATTTCGCGGCAGAGATCGTTTTTAAAAGCAATTTAAAAGCTTTTTCGTTGCGAATATTCCTGAGATCACTGTCACGATTCATCCATTCGTGATCCTGATAGCCCAACTCTACGGCTTTTCGCAATGTCGCAAGAGCTTCATCACGCTGGTTTAAGAGCGCCAAACTACACCCCAGATTGTACCAAATTGAAGGATCTTCAGGGAACATTTTGATAAGACTTCGATCGATCCGCAAGCCATCCTCATAGCGCCCTGCACGGGTATAAATATCCCCTAACGCCAATAGCACATCTTCATCTTCAGGCAAACGAGCAGCCACCTTCTCAAGGAAATACATTTCCACGAGGTCGGCCTCTTCAATTTCTTTTATCTCGTCTTTCATGATTTCTACTATAGCAAAATAGGATCCTTGGCGCCCAGCGCTTTTCTAATAAAACTGGATGTGCTGAAACCTTCGACCAACGACGTACATACTAAACGCCCGCCCCAGCTTTCCACAAGTTCACGCTCTTCACGCACCCGCTCGGGCTCATAGGAGCCTCCTTTCACGTGAAGTTGCGGTCGAAGCCGCTCGATATCTGCAAGCGGATTGTCTCCCAAAAACACCACAACTTCGTCTACACAACGTAACGCCTTTAGTGCCTGAGCCCGAAATGTTTCTGGGAATATGGGGCGTGTGATCCCCTTATAGCGCGCAACCGAAACATCGCTATTGATTAACACCGTTAGAGAGTCCCCCATTGCTCTGGCTTCTGACAAAAACCGCAAATGCCCGATGTGCAGAATATCGAAACACCCATTTACGGTAACCGACACCGCTGGCGCTGAGATAGGCGGGCGCTGGACGGAACCCACCCCTGCCCCTCCAAGGAGGGGATCAAGAAGGGAGTGGCCCAATCCAGCAAGATCCCCTCCTCGGAGGGGCAGGGGTGGGTTGATCGGCAATTTGATCGGCGTCCGGTTCTCTGCTATCGCGGCAATAATCTCCTCAGTGAAACACCCATCCTGAGCGTCCAACTCAACCACATGTTCTGCCGCAGGCAAAATGGCGCCAGCATACACTTCCGACTTCTTCTGCGTTTTGGCGGTCACCCAGATAAACGGCTTTATTTCAGCGAAGAAGTCATTTACCTCCTCCGGCAACAAGCGGGTCACAGCATCCACTTGTCGCAAATGGGACACCATTTCAACACGCGTCTCAAGCTTATTTTGCGGCCGGTCTTTCGAACAATGCGCGGCAGCCACCTCATCCGGCTCCACCACCACAATGACTCGCTTTGCCAGCAACCCTGCCTGTTGCAACACTGCCAGATTGCCCGGCTGGAAAATATCAAAAGTGCCCGTGACCACGACCACAGACTCGTCCATTTGACGTCGCCAAGCCAACAGATCCGAAGGAGATTTGACTCGTGAAGATATGCACATATTATTCAATCGTCTTGCGTTGCTAGCGCAGATATTCCTCAGGGAGGGCGGCCGCTACGAGGCCGTCGATCATCAATGTCGCGCTCATAGCGCGCGACCTCCTTGATCCGGCCTAACCGAACCTCTACCGTTTCGCAGGGGGCGGAGTCCGCCCCAACTTCTTCAACACCATCTGTAAGTCCTGCCACGCCACGCGTTTCATTATTGGATTTCTCAACAGATAAGAAGGGTGATAGGTCGGCATGAGGTCAATCCCCTCGAACTTCCGCCACGTTCCCCGCAACTCACTAATCCCGGTCAAGTTAAGCAACCCCAACACGGCCGTAGCTCCAAGGGCAACAATCACTTTTGGCTGAACTTCAGCGATCTGACGCTTCAAATAGGGGATACAAGTGGACATCTCCTCCGGGGTTGGTGCTCGATTATCCGGTGGCCGACATTTTAAAATATTAGCAATGAACACCTCTTCGCGCTGGAACCCCATCGCCGCAATCATTTTGGTCACCAGCTGTCCAGCCCGTCCTACAAAGGCCAAGCCCTGCTCGTCTTCGTCTGCCCCAGGAGCCTCGCCAATAAACATGATTTCAGGACGCTTTGCATTCCCCTGGCCAGGGACGGTCTGGGTTCGGGTCTTATGTAATGAACATTTTTGACAGCTGGCGATTTCCAAAGCGATTTGCCCCATTTCATCAGGAGCTCGGGCGGGAGCAGTTTCATTTTTTCCTGCCACGGCAGGGTTTGGTGTGGGCGGTGGTGATGAAGGCTGGGCCTGTTTTTTAACTTTCGGCGTTGGCGTGCTCGCCAGCGAAGCCAAACTGACTTCAATCTGATTGACTCCATCCGCCTTCAGCCCATTCAACAGGGCTGAAGCCTGGTTCAGTATTTCCGCCAATTCCTGTCGGGGATCCGGGCACACAGGGGATTATCCGTTCTTAGGTATATGGGGCTCTAACACATCCAAACCTTTGGCTAATGCCGCACGGCGCGACGCCTGCCGCATATAGAAGGGGCCAAAGGCGATATAGCCAAGTACCATCAAAATCATAAACACTGCCGCCGGAACAGCAATGGTCTGGGGCCCAAATAATACGCAAACCATAATCACCATGGGGATGAACAAGGCGGGGTGTTTAGTCGGTTTCGGATAACGCACATTCGACACCTGAAGGCTGATAAAGATAAGAACGCCTATCAGAAAAAGCCCTGCTACCCAGCCGGAGTTAAGCGAATACTTCTCAAACGGTTCACTTTGGCTGATGAAAACAATCATGGCCACCCAGCCTGCACAGGCCGTTATCGGCAGCCCTGTGTAGCCCCCCTGCCCTCGATCAGGATCATGAGCCTTGAACCGGGCCAGCCGAACCACGCCTGACAGAACCACAACCGCCGTCATAGCCACCCGCCAGAATATTCGCTCCGAGTCCTGCGGCGCAGACCCCGTCAGCATCACGGCATAAATCAAAACGGCTGGCGCAATTCCAAAGGCGGTCATATCTACATACGTATCCAGCTCAGCACCAATTTCCGTACAGCCTTTTAGCTTGCGCGCAATATTGCCGTCGAGCCCATCCAAAATCATCGCCAGCATGATCAATAACGCCGACCACCGGTGCATGGCACCCGGCGCCTTTGCCAGCGTTTCGTTCATGCTCTCAAAAGTGACTAGAATGCTGAAAAAGCCACACAACATGGCCAATAGGGTGACTGTGATAGGAATCAATTGGCGCCATGTGATGACTGACTTCATAATTTCTCTTATTTCTTAAGTCGAGCAACGATCGTCTCGCCCGCGCGAACCTTATCGCCCTTTTTGACCAGCACGTCCACATCATCGCGCGGAAAATACATGTCCAGCCGCGAACCGAACTTCATCATGCCAATGGACTCGCCTTTCTTCACTACATAGCCAGGCTTCACCCAATCCCAGAATACCACGCGCCGTGCTACCGGCCCCACAATTTGCTTTACCAAGCAGGTGGTTCCCGCATTGCGTATCACGATTGAACTATGCTGATTCAGTTCGGATGATTTTTCTTCAAATGTGAAAAAGCGGGCACCGGGGTAGTATTGAGCATGCTCAATTATTCCTGCGAGTGGAGCACGGTTCACATGCACATCGATCAAACTCAAAAATATACTGATCCGGACAGCCTTGGTTTTAAGGAATTCGGGCTCATCCACCTCTACCACCGCCATGACCTTGCCTTCCGCACCCGCCACAATATCGCGAGGGTCATCAGAGGCAGGGATTCGTACTGGATCCCGGAAGAACACCAACAAGTATCCCACCAAGATAACGGTCACTATCCCGCTGAACACAAAGGCGTTACGCCACGAGACTTTGGCCAATCGTAAGACGCCGCACAGCAATGCGCCCAGCACAACAACCGCAATGACAAACGGAATGATTTCAAGTCTAAATGCCATAAGATAAACCCCTTTCGAAAAATGAATAGTGGCGGAGAATCAGGTATAAAGTCAATCTTTCAGAATTTCAAGACGAACGTGATGTCCTTTACAGCCTAACCCGTCAGAGCCGGAACCAAGAGGAAGATTTTGAACAGAAGCACGCAGCGCACGCAAAGGCGCCAGCGGCGAGTACGCCGCAGGCGCAACAATGTTTTCCTTCACGGCCTTCGCGAGCTTCTGTTCAAATTCCTTTTTCCCGAATCATGACCAAGATGCGATTGATTCAAGCCGTAAGGGCCTAATCTACTTGATCAGGCTATCCAAACCCTCGAAGGGATTGACGATGGGAGAGTGTCTTAAGGGCGATGCCGTCGAGGGACCGTCTCCCATGGAACGTAAACTGTCCGGGGCATGCTCGTCATCATGACAATAAATGCAGAGAAGTTCCCAGTTACTTCCATCTGGCGGATTACGATCATGGTTGAAGTCTTTGTGATGGACCGTCAACTCACGCATGCGTTTTCCCTCGAACTCGCGCCCACACCGACCGCAAATATGAGGAAATAACTTAAGCGCCCGCATCCGGTATCCGGCCTGTCGGGTTTCCACATCGCGCTTTAACTCATTGTGCAATTGAATATGTTTTTCGGATTTCATCATCATCCTTCGCGATCCCGCGCGCGCAAAACCCTGGCAGGGAGTCCTACCGCCACCACCTTTGGCGGCAAACTCTCCGTCACCACAGCCCCGGCCCCCACAATCGTTCCTTCCCCGACATTGCAGCCATCCTGCACTATGACTCCAGCGCCAATCCAAGACTCAGCGCCAATATAGATTCCCTTGGCTATACGCTTCTGATCCATCACCGAGGCATCCGAACGCGAAAAATCATGCCCTCCACCCACAATATAACTGTAGGCGGCAATCAGCACCTTCCGACCAATCTCCACCCTATCAGAAGATGCAATGTCGCAATTGAAGCCAATATTCACATCATCGCCCAACACGATATCGCCATTTTTACAGTGCAGAATGGTGTTACGCCCGATGAATACACCCGATCCGATGGTGATCCCGGTATTCGACTCACCCTTGGCGTCCAGCAGGCAGTTGTCATCAATAACCACATTATCACCTATGACAATTTTTTTAGGGTGGCGAAGCACAATATTTGCCCCAAATACAACATTCCGTCCGCATTTTTTTAGCAGTCGTGGGTAAAGCGCTTTTCGCAGCACCAGCCCCAGCGCACCCGGAACCGAAGCGCATAGGAGAATGATGACTTCATACTTCATCAACGTTAGCCAGCTCCCCCGCCCAATGACCAGCGCCAGATACTTTTGCATCGGCGACACATTGCTTCTAACCAACTGCTGTTGGATGTCTAAAATTTCACGCGGTTCTGTCATAGCGTTAATAATGACAACCGGCTCCTCCGCCGTCAAGCGCAGGACAAGGTCCCAAATCTTCGCCTAAAGGCGTTCCGGCCTCGGTCAACTCGCATGATTCGCCCTGCCCACGCGGCTCAGCAAGCTTCGCCCTCCAGAAGACATGATCTACAA
>JBBQNS010000086.1:0-16464 GCA_038330175.1 Kiritimatiellia bacterium | reverse complement strand
CGCCATGACCGGTTCGATGTCGTAATCCGGAAAAGGGTCATCCAACCAGGGATCAACGACCCTTTCCCCGGAAACAATCACGGGTGGGCCTGTTGATGGGTAGACACGCACGCCCTGCTGCCATAGTCCGAGATGGCGCAGAATGCGCTCGATCACCGCGCGTTCATCGATCAAGGCGACAATCCGCATCTCCTTCGAGCATTTCGGGCATAACAGTGGATCAGCCTCCCACACCTTTTTGATGAGTTCGCGCCACTTTGCCGAGGGAATACGGCGCGGTTTGTGCCCGGAGACATCGATCACCTTGACAGCTAATCAACTGCGTCAACGACCCGCAAGCGAGAATTTCGGTGAGGCGGCGCCCTTCGCTGTCGTAGGTGTAATTCCTAACCAAGTCAGCGGCGTTGGTAGTCGTACTCGGCTTGGTTATTCGAATCATACGGCCCAACAAATCATAGCTATAATCGAGTTCTGTTCCGTCAGCTCCAATTTCCCACTCCTTGCCACAGCAGTTGCCACCCCAGGAGGCTTCAGATTTCTCTCCTTTAGATGTCCTCATCAGCATGGGATGCTGCCATTCGTCGTAGGCCTTGGAAACCCATGTCCCGCGCTCGTAATTGGGACCGCCAGTGCAGCTCCAGGTCTCAGCCAGCACCTCCTGGCTCATTGGATCGAGAATACGCGTTTCCTTGGCTTCAAAGGGACAGGTAAATTGTAATTCGGCCCAACTCATCCAGCATCGCTAACCCATTTCAGGAGTGTACGGCCGACACCGGAATACTCATTTGAAGGGAATCAAGAACCTCTCTACTCATTGCGCATAACGCATTTGCAGTTATGCGCACAGGTTTTCATGTCTCGCATTTAGGAAGGGGGACAGACCGACGCTACCCCTTCAATCCTGTTCTTCAACGGCGAGACGCCGTTGCCACTTTGAAGAATTAGCACGATGACCGGCGGCGGCGAAAGCCCACTCAGGTGCGCATACGTGGGTCTTTCCTTGAGCAACCTACCCAACGCGCATGCTAGGTTCCAGCTTGTAACCACGAAGGAACGCCGCACCTGACATTTGTTTTCGGCCTTCGGGTTGAACTTCAATGAGCCGGATGGCCCGGCCATCTCCCGCTTGAACTAGGGGCCCCTCGCCCTCGAGTGAGAGAATGGTGCCCGGGAGGCCCGAGCCGGGCTCCACTTTGATGCCAAGTAGCTTGACGATTTTTCCGGTATCGGCCGGAATCACACAAAAGGAACCAGGCCAGGGATTGAATCCCCGAACCCGGCTCGCGATTTTATCAGCAGGCAGCGTCCAATCAATCCGCCCATCGGTTTTTTTGAGCTTGGGCGCTATCGTCGCCTCAGCTTCATCCTGACTCGTTCGCGGCGCCCGCCCTTGGCGAATGAGCTCCACTGTATCGCGCAAAAGCTCCGCGCCCACCCGCGAAAGTTTATCGTGATAACTTCCCCCTGTGTCGGTAGCGGCAATGGGCAGTTCACGCTTAAGAATCATATCTCCTGCGTCCATTCGCTGACTGAGATACATCGTCGTGACCCCGGATACGGTATCCCCATTGGCTACCGCCCATTGGATCGGAGCGGCTCCACGATATTTAGGTAAAAGCGAACCATGCACATTGATAATCCCTTTGGGCGCCATTTCGAGCAGGGAGGATTTCAATAACTGGCCGTAAGCCACCACCACAATCAGATCAGGATGCAAGGCGCATAATGCGGCCAAACTTTCGGGAGCGTTAACTGAATCCGGAGAGAAAACAGGAATTGAGCGAGACCCCAGATACGTCTTAACAGGACAAGCGGAGAGTTCAAGATTGCGCCCTTTTGGACGATCCGGCTGAGAGACCACCGCCACGACTTCATCTTGAGCATTTTGCAGGAGCACTTCAAGGCACGGACAGGCGAAGCCTGCAGATCCCATAAATACTATTCGCATTTTGTCCTCACGCTTCGAATCGCTCGGCGGCCACAATTTTTTGCCACATCTTGCGAGAGGATGATTGAACCGATTTCAACAGGTTTCGTCCGCGGGAATCAATGGCGACAATCGCAGGAAAATCCTTCACCTCAAGCACCCACATGGCTTCCGCGGGGCCAAACTCAGTACCTAAATAAACTTCATGAACCGCAACTACCCGATCAGCCAAAACCTGGGCCGCCCCGCCAACGGCATGGAGATAGACGCAGCCACCCGCGATACACGCCAGTTCCGTAACTTTTCCCATGGAGCCCTTTCCGATCACAACCCGAACACCATGCTCTTTAATAATTCGAGGGAGATAAGGTTCTTCCCGAATGGAAGTCGTGGGCCCCGCCGCCCGGACAACCCAATTCCCTTCCTTGCGGATCACCACCGGCCCACAATGATAAAGGGCGCTGTCTTTGAGGTTCACGGGACTTTTGCCGCCATCAAACAGAAATTTATGCATTCGATCACGCGCCGTATAGAGCAATCCACTCAGCAGAACAAACTGCCCCACCCGCAAGGGCGTGACTTGCTCCTGGGTAAAGGGATAGGTAAGTTTTCGAGGATCTGTTAATGCCATTTCTTGAATCCTCCCCGCGCCGAAAGCAAAACACCGCGTCGTCTAAAGGCCCAGCACATATACGAAACCGTCACAAAAAAGGAAGCGGGCAAACGGCTCAACGCCCCGATCTTAACCCCAAGCAAAGCGGTATTCCCGCCAAACCCCATGGGCCCGATCGCCAGTTGTTTCGACTCTTTCAGAATACGGTCTTCCAATCGTCCTAAAACTTTTACCGGTGAACGGTCGTCCATTTTCCGCAGGAACTGGACTTTCGAACATTCATATCCCGTAGCACGATCCCCGCCGATACAGACACCCAGAATGCCCGGAGCACATCCATTGCCCTGCGCGGAAACGATGGCATCCAAGATGCAGCGGCGGACCCCATCAAGATCCCGACCGGCTTCCAATTCCGTATTCGGCAGACTGTATTGGCGTCCCACATTCTCACAGCCCCCACCCTTCATGAGCAAACGGACATCTACGGTGGTTCGAGCGCATTGTTCAAAGTAGAAGATCGGCGCTCCGTGAGCCACATTCGTGGCACAGGATTCACCGGTCAGGGCATCAATGGTATTCTGGCGGAGATATCCCAAACGGGTTGCACGCGCAACCGCCATCCGAGTGGCCGCCACCAGAAAATTAGTGTCGAACCCCAAGGGAACCTGAAAGTAAAAAATCAGGCTCCCGGTGTCCTGACAAAGTGGCGCATCATTGGCGCGTGCCTTTTGGACATTATCGAGGATCGAATCCAAAACCCAACGTGCCCGACTGTCTTTTTTTTCGCTTTTGTTGGCACGCCGCAACGACTGCTCCACATCGGTCGGCAAATCTACAGAAGTACGGCGAATCAACTCAAACAGACTCGCTTCCCATAAAACATGCTTCTTCATGTTGGAACCCTATCAAACTCATGGCATCAATTCAACCGCCACGTAATCGGCCAGAGCCCGCCCCCTAGTCGTAAGTCTCCAGTGGCCTGCAAAAAGCTCCACCAGATGTTCCCGTTCAAGACGTTCCAAGCCCTGTTTCCAGATCGTTGCCTGCACCGTCTGAGCAGTTCCTGTAGCATTTAAAATCGCGTTAAGATCGATCCCTTCGGACATTCGCATCCCAAAAACAAGCCTTTCCACGGCATCGGTAATCGGGGTTAAGGTTTCTCGCTCAGGCGGGCTGTCCCCGCCGATATAGGTATGAATGTCGGAGCGATTGATCCAACGTTGATCCCCGACCCGGGACGCGGCCGCACACCCCAACCCCAGATAGTTGCCTCCCCGCCAGCAGGATAGATTATGACGACATTCCAATCCCGGCTGGGTATAATTTGAGATCTCGTATCGTCCGAAACCCGCAGCCCCCAATGTTTCCTCTGCGACATCGAGCATCCGGAGTTGGGACTCATCATCCAGAAGGGCCAGAGTTCCGCGCTCACACTCTTGATGGAGATACGTTCCTTCTTCGCGGGTCAACGCATAAATCGAAATGTGTTTAGGATTCATTTGAAGGGCCGCGTCCAGCGTAGTGCGCCAAGCCTCCTCGCTTACCCCGGGGACGCAGGCAATCAGATCCAATCCCCAGTTGGTTATTCCGGAAGCGTGAATCGCCTCAACCGCCGTATAGATATCAGCAAGCGAATGACGGCGCCCGAGTTGGCACAGGACAGGATCGGTCATGGCCTGCACGCCCAAACTGATCCGATTGACTCCAAAGCCCTTCATCAAACTTAATTTTTCTGAAGTAAGCGAACCCGGATTGGCTTCACTCGTCCATTCCAATTCGTCACATCCTGGTTGCTTTATCTTCAGTATGAGGGCTAACAGTGGCTCCAATTGATCTGAGGGAAGCATGGTAGGCGTCCCGCCCCCCATGAAAATGGAGGTCAGCGGTAAGGGGCCAAACTTTTCAAGTGCCTGCTCGCCTTCCTTCGCGATCGCTGAAAGCCACTTCGCGGCCTGGTCACGGGTGTAGGGAACAGAATAGAAAGCACAATAGTGGCACTTCCCATCGCAAAAAGGGACATGGACATACAGTCCGTCAATGAGTGGGGCATCGTGCATGGAGCAGTTCTACCAATTCATCAGGGACAACGAGAGAACCAAAACCGATTCCGAGATGGAGATGCGGGTTTGAAGCGCCATGGAAGTCTGAACCGCCGGTGACCACCCATCCCAGATCACGCGCCATATTCAGGCAAAAGCGATGTTGTTCATGGCTGTGTTCAGGATAGTAGGCTTCAATACCTTGCAACCCTTTTCCCGCCAGTTCCGCAAGAAACTCGCGCATCCGGCGACGCCCCATGTTCAGGGTATAGGGATGGGCCAACACGGGGACCCCACCCGCTCCTTGAATCAAGGTGATACTTTCCTCAACCGTGAAACGGTCTCGCTCAACATAGGCGGGCTTTCCCTTCCCAAGATAACGATCAAAAGCCTCATTCTTTTTCTTTACATACCCCTTATTGATCATAGCTTGCGCAAAATGAGGACGTCCAACGACATCCTCCTTGGCCAGAACCGCTACTTCCTCCCAGGACAACGGAAGCCCGAGATCAGTTAGTCGTTCAAGAATAAATTGGTTCCGTTCTGCGCGTCCCTTACGGAGCCGGATGAGGGCCTCGCAAATCGCGGGGTTATGGGGGTCCATGTAGTAGCCGAGCAAGTGCATGGTTCCGCCAGAAAATTCAATACTGATCTCCACCCCCGGAATGCCATGCAGTTGGTGTTGTCGGCACGCCTCCATAAAACGATCAATCCCCATCATCCCATCATGATCGGTTAAGGCCATGGCCGTGAGGCCCGTTTTTACAGCCGCTTCGACCAACTCCTCAGGAGTCATGCTGCCATCAGAAAATGTCGAGTGGACATGTAAATCAATCACTTCAAACTCCTAACCCGGCACAGCCGGAACCAAAATGAAGATTTTTGAACAGAAGCACGCGAAGCACGCAAAGAATGCTGTGCTTACCGCCTTCGGCGGAAAAACAATTTCTTGCCTTCGTGGCCTTCGCGTGCTTCTGTTCAAACTTTTTTCTTATACAAATCATGACCAAGTTGCGATTGATTCAAGTTGTAAGGAATTAATAATTAAATCGATAATTTTTAATTTTAGCAAGTTTTGCAAAATAAGTCCCGTTTATGGATTAGCGAGATAGACCAAAACAATTTAATCTTTTCCAAAAATGGATCAGGTGATAGTTTGCGGTTTTAAGTCCAAAAAACAAATTACATGGTTACACAACTCGATATTGCTAGAAAATTGGGGATTTCACGGCAACTGGTAACCTTTGCCCTTGCCGGTTATCCGCAAGTCTCCCCTGAATCACGCAAGCTGATCCAAGCCATGGCCATCCAGATGGGTTATTGCCCCAACCCCCATGCCCGCGCCTTAAAAGAGGGCAAAACAGGAATCATGGCCCTCTGGATCCCTGATCAGATATCCTCCCATTACGTTCATGTGACCCGCGATTTAACGCGACTGCTCCGCCAATCTGAGTCGGATCTGATTGTCAGCGAAGTAGGGCTCACCGCGTCCGATCAGTTTCTATCACATGTTCCAGCGGATGGCATATTTGTCGTTGATGCCCCCTCCCAAGTTCTGAGATATCTCCACTCTCAGCACTCCCCCAACATCCCGATCATCAGCATGGGGGCGCAATGCTGCCCTGAAACGGATTATGTGAAAGTTGACCTATTGAGCGGGGCGATCGAAGCCACGCGTCACCTGATCGATACCGGATGCCGCCGGATCGCACATATGACCTTCGTACGTGGGGGCGCCGATGAGCAGGACCGCCGATCAGGATACCTGCAAACGATGAAACAGGCCGACCTCAAACCTGAATTTATCTACTATCCCCTCTCTGACTTTCAACGTCCCATCGTGAGGAAATTGATCCAGGATTATATTCTCAAAAAAGGATGCCCGGAGGCCATTTTTTGCCACTCGGATGATGTGGCCGTCGGCGTCTATCGTGGCCTATGTGACATGGGCTTGCAGGTTCCCTGCGATGTCGCCTTGCTGGGATGTGATGGAATTCAAGATACGGAATATCTGGAGTGCCCTTTGACCACCCTCATTCAACCCGTTGCAGCGATGTGCGCGACGGCCTGGCAATTTTTTAAGGATCGAAAACGTGATCCCCAACTCAAGCCCCAGCACGTTATTTTGAAACCCGAACTCGTCATCCGTCAATCGACCGATTTAATCATGTAGCACCGCACTGTGCGCGGATACTCCTGGAATTCCCGATCTCAGATCGGTGCTACATCTAATCCCTTCCCTTAAAAACCCGTAAAAAAACGTGCAAAACTAATTATCACGTGATAAAAATGATCATTATGAAAAGACACATTGCGGTTTTAGCACCCCTCGATCCAGGCTTCCTGCCTGCCGTTGTGTTCAACAAGGTTTACCTCCAAGAGGCTCAAGCCTCAGGAAAAGCCGTGCCCCTCGTTTTGGGGCTCGAACGGGAAGAGGGTTATCTTTCGCGTTACACCACCGTTGTCAAATCGGACAACGAGGCGGATACGCTCCTTTATGTGGAGCGTATTGTTAAATTTCTACTTTGGGCCCGTGGCGGGTGGAAACTTCATTTTGGCGGGCCGACTGCGGTCGGAGAATATATTCAAAAGACCTATTCTGCCATAGGTGCGCGCGCTTTCGATGTGGATCTCATGAGCAAGATTTTTGAAAAATCTTTTGAGGTTGTCCTCACAACGGCTGACAAGGTTCCCGCGGCCCGAGACAGGAGTACCTCCGTAGGCGGACACTTGGACGGATGCCGGATCGGATTCGACCTTGGGGCGAGTGATTACAAAATCTCGGCGGTTCTAAACGGGGAAGCGGTCTATACCGATGAGTTCCCTTGGGATCCCAAAAATCAGCCGGATCCGAATTACCATTATAATCTGATTAATGAAGGGTTCAAAAAGGCCGCCGCCAAGTTGCCTCGTGTCGATGCGATCGGGGGAAGTACTGCGGGCGTTATCGTAAACAAACGGATCATGGTGGCCTCTTTGTTCAGGGCGGTTCCTGCCGCTCAGTTTGATCAAGCTAGAAACATTTTCCTGCGTCTGCGGGAGGCTTGGAACGTGCCCATGGAAGTGGCAAATGACGGAGATGTCACCGCCCTCGCAGGTGCGATGTCGCTCAACACCACCGCCATGCTCGGTGTGGCCATGGGCTCCAGTGAGGCGGGTGGCTACATGAATCCGGAAGGTGGCATGACCGGCTGGCTGTCCGAGTTGGCCTTTGCCCCCGTTGACTTCAATCCGGACGCCCCAGCTGATGAGTGGTCCGGCGACCACGGCGTGGGGGCTTTGTATTTCTCCCAGCAAGCCGTCAATAAATTGCTCCCCGCTGCGGGCATCAAGCCACCTGCCGATATGGGTTTGCCGGAACGCTTGAAACTGGTGCAAGAACTGATGGCGCAGGACGATCCACGCGCTGTAAAGATTTATGAGACAATCGGTGTCTACTTGGGTTATTCCATCCCTCATTACGCTGACTTCTATGACTATAAAAACATTCTTATCCTGGGCCGGGTAACTACCGGCAAGGGCGGAGACATCATTATTGCCAAGGCGCGTGAAGTGCTGAATCTGGAGTTTCCGGATATTGCCAAACGCATTAAGATTGAAGTGCCAGACGAAAAGAGCCGTCGTATCGGCCAGGCGGTTGCCGCCGCCAGTCTTCCTATGATTAAAGGATAAATTTATGAAATTTCAAAGTCCTTCAGCAAAACTATTTGTACCCGATGGAAAACCCGAAGCCGATGCCTTGAAGCGGATCACCCATTTGGGCATTGGCGCCCATCAGGACGATCTCGAATTCATGGCCTTCCATGGTATTCTTGAATGTTATCACAGTCAGGATCTGTGGTTCGGTGGCGTCACGTGCACCAATGGCGGTGGCAGTTCCCGCATTGGGCCCTATGGCCAATTTTCGGATGCAGAAATGATGGCCGTTCGACAGGAAGAGCAAAACACGGCGGCCACCGTAGGCCACTATGGCGTCATGATCCAATTGAACGTCCCCAGTAGTGCGGTCAAGAGCCCAACCGACCCGTTGGTTAAAAATGACCTAAAGGCGATTTTGGCAGCAACACAACCTCAGGTCGTCTATACCCATAATCTGGCCGATAAACATGACACGCATCTCGGCGTGGTCATCGCCACCATCCAGGCCATTCGAGAATTACCCACAGACCAGCGCCCCAAAAAAGTCATTGGTGCCGAAATCTGGCGTGGACTGGATTGGATGAATGATTCGCAGAAGGTCGTAATGGATGTGAGCCGACACGAGAACCTTGCAGCCGCCGTCAATGGGGTCTTCGACTCCCAGATCGCCGGAGGCAAACGCTACGACCTCGCCACCCTAGGGCGCCGTCAGGCCAATGCCACTTTTTTCGAATCTCATGCCACGGACAAGGCCACTCACGTGATTTTCGGCATGGATCTTACGCCTCTGGTAACCGATCGCACACTCAATATCATCGAGTTTGTCGCCGACCATATCCAGGCGTTTGAAGCGGATGTCCGTAAAAAGCTATCAGTTAGGTTAGGTAAATAATATAGTCTTGAGCATTAGGTAAAAAACAAACAGCAAAGAAAGAAAAACAAAAGAAATGAACGTTCCATTCTACGGTCACGTGCGCCAGTACAACAACATCAAGGCGGAAATCGATGCCAATATCAAGAAAGTCATCGAGAGCGGCGAGTATGTCCAGGGTCCGATGAACAAGCAGTTCGAGAAGGAATTTTCGGCCTTCAGCGGCACCAAGCACGCCATCGGCGTCGGCAATGGCACAGATGCCCTCTGGCTGACCCTCATGGCGCTTGGCATCGGGAAAGGTGATGAAGTCATCACCAACGCCAACACCTTTTTTGCCACGGCAGAAGCTATCTGGATCGCCGGCGCGACCGTCGTCATGATCGACTGCGATCCCAAGACGAAGTGCATTGATCCCGCGAAGATTGAAGCGGCCATCACCCCCAAGACGAAATGCATCATGCCTGTTCATCTGTACGGACAGTGTGCCGATATGCCAGCCATCAAGAAAATTGCCGACAAACACAAACTCTACGTCATTGAAGACAATGCCCAGGCGATTGACGCCGCCGGCGACACCTTCAAAATTGGGGAATTGAGCGATGCGGTGGCCACAAGCTTCATCATCCAGAAGAACCTCGGCACCTTCGGTGACAGCGGCGCGATCGTTACCAATAACGACAAGATCAACGCCACAACCCGTCTGCTTCGCAGTCACGGTTCACCCGCCCGCAATGTGCACAGCTTCGGGTTCAACAGCCGCTTGGACGATATCCACGCCGGCATCCTGAGCGCCAAGCTGAAGCACATCCACGAGTGGAACAATAACCGCATCAAGTTGGCCGAACGCTATACCGCAGGCTTGAAGGGCGCCAAAGCCTTTGACCTGCCCTACCAAAAGCCGGGCTACCGTCACGTGTGGCATCTGTATGTCATTGAAGTGAAGAATCCGTCTAAACGCGATGAATTCGTCAATTGGCTGGTCAAGAATGGTGTGGATGCCAAGACGCATTACTCCATTGCGGTCCACCAGCAGGCCGGTTATCCGTGGGGCAAGGATGCCCGTACCGTCGGCTCTCTGACGAACGCGGAGAAGAATGCGGCCACCTGCATCAGCCTGCCCATGTTCCCGGAATTGACGACGGATGAAGTGGATCACGTCATCGCCAAGTGCATGGAATGGGACAAAGCCAACGCCTAAGGAGCGTTACTATTCATGGCAAAACAATACACAGCAATGGTCGTTGGAGCGGGAAAACGCGGCATGCATCATGCCACGGCCTTCCAGGCGAATTCCCGCTTCAAAGTGACCGGCCTGTGCGATATTGACGCCTCCAAACTTGACGCTGCCGCCGCCAAAATCGGCGGTGGTGTCAAAACGGGGACTGATGTTTTCGCACTGGCAAAAGAGCTGAAGCCGGATGTCTTCTGCTTTTGTACGATGCCCAACCTGCGCACACCCATGCTGAAAGCCGCCATTGAAGGCGGGTCCAAGCTGATCGCCTTTGAGAAACCGGTCGCCTTGACCAGCAACGAATTGCTGGTCATCCGTGACATGCTCGCCAAGGCCGGGGTTAAAGCGGTTGTGAGTCATCAACACCGTTATGGGGTTCACTACCGGAAAGTCAAGGAGATCATCGCAAGCGGCGCCTTGGGCCGTGTCCACACCGTGTACGGCTCGGCCACCGGATGGATGACCCATATGTTGTCGCATCTCATTGACTACACCCGTTGGTATAATGATGAAGCCGACGCGACTTGGGTCATGGGCCAGGCGGCCGGTCGGGGCAAACTTACGGATAACCATCCCTCACCTGACCATATTGCAGGGTTCGTTCAGTACGCGAATGGCGTGCGCGGCATTTATGAATGCGGCGCCGGCGCTCCGGATCAGCCTGAAGTGGCAAAATGGTGGGGCAAATGCCGGATGGGTGCCCAGGGAACCGAAGGGTTCGCCGAAGTGCTCACCAATGGCGGTTGGCGTGCGGTCACCAAGCGCGATGGCTACCAGAGTGGCGAAGGGGTCATGAATTATGACCTCGATATGCCTCCCTATATTCAGGATATGGCTGACTGGCTGGACGGTATCAAGCCGCATCCTTGCCAATTCGAAAGCGCTTTCAAAGGTGCCGAGATTATGTTGGCCATGCAACAGTCCGCTATTTCAGGTGGACAGATTGCACTCCCGTTAACTTCGGGAACCGACGAGCAGGAAGGCCTGAAGAAAGTGTTGAGCGACAAGAAGGTCTTAGTCTCTTCTGAGGTTAACGCTAAAGAGTTCAACGTGTAATTAATGGAAATCATCATTCAACCTAACAGTGACGCGGCGGCCAGGACGGTCGCCTGCGTTATTGCCCGTGAGATCCGGCGTAAGCCGGATCTTGTTCTAGGGCTCGCCACCGGGCGCACCATGGAATCGGTCTATGGGTATCTGGCCCAAATGCACCGCGATCAAGGGCTCAGCTTTGCCAGTTGCCGCACATTCAATCTTGATGAATATATCGGAATTCCCGCGGACCATCCCAGTTCTTACCGGCACTACATGAACATGCACTTATTCAGTAAGATCGATATCAATCTCAAAAATACCTATCTCCCCAATGGAATGGCGACGGACCTCACAGCGGAATGCCAACGCTATGAATACGCCATGGTGGAACGTGGCGGAATTGACCTCCAGCTTTTAGGAATCGGTCATGATGGCCATATCGGGTTCAACGAGCCCCTCTCTTCGCTCCGTTCACGTACTCGCGAAAAAGCGCTGACCTTGTCCACGCTTCAAGCGAATTCAGCCATGTTTAATAATGATATGAGTCAAGTACCCCGGCGCGCCATTACGATGGGTGTGGGAACCATCCTTGATTCCAAGCGCGCCATCATGCTGGTTACTGGCGCCAGCAAGGCCACCATTTTGGCCAAAGCCGCTGAGGGGGCGATTACCTCCATGGTAACGGGCTCCGCCCTGCAACTGCATCCTCGTTGCACCATTATCATCGATGAAGCTGCCTCAACGGGTTTGGAAGGCATTGAATACTATCGCTGGATTTTCGCCAATGAACCAGAATGGCAGAATTTCGATGTCCTGAACGCTTGCGTCTAAATAGCCCTGAAAATGACTTGGTATTTTTGTAGACGCGACGCCTTTGTCGCGGTCCCCGGCTGGCAACAGAAAAGCGGCGAGGGCGCCGCTTCTACGGTAGGCGTTCCCGTCAGGCTTAGATCCGGTCAGGCGTTTCGATGCCAAGCAAATTCAAACCTTGTCGCAACAGTTTGGCGACCTCTGAGCACAAGCGTACGCGACTCTCTCGAAGTCCTTCTGGCGCCTTCAGAAACGGCACGTTTTGATAGAAGGTGCTATAAGCAGAGGCTAATTCATAAAGATAGTCCGCCAATATGCTGGGCTTATAGACTTCTGCCGCACGCACAACGGCTTCAGGGAATCGAAGAATCATGATGGCTAACACCCGCTCAATCGGTTCACCGAGAAGGATCGGATAGGTATTCAGGTCGACGCTCGGGTAAAGATCTCGATATTTATCCTGCACACTGGCAATACGCGCGTAAGCATATTGGAGGTAAGGCGCCGAATTCCCATCCAAGGCTAAGGCCTTTTCCCAGGTAAAAGTCACAAGACTTTGGGGGTTCTGACTCAGATCCGTATATTTTACGGCCCCAATTCCCGCCGCACGCGCAATATTCTTTTGCCGATCCTCCGGCATTTCGGGGCTGGATTCCTTAACAACCGCCAGCGCACGCGCTTCCGCCTCGTCTAGATATTTTTCAAGCTTGATCACATTACCCTGACGGGTTGAGAACGTCCCTTCCGGCAGCCGCATCAATCCGAACCAGACGTGTTCCAGATGAGTCTTGCAGCCCATCTTACGGGCAACCGCAAAAACTTGCCGGAAATGATTCTGCTGACGCTCATCCGTTACGTAAATAATCTTATCAGGATTAAACTCCGCCACCCGGCTTTGAATTGTGGCCAAATCGGTCGTGGCGTAGTTAAATCCACCATCGGTTTTTTTGACAATGCAAGGGGGCAGCTTCTCATCCTCCAAAAAGGCAACTAAAGCGCCTTCGCTCTCGCGCACCAACCCCTGGCTTAACAAGGACTGAATCACGCCAGGGAGACGGTCGTTGTAATAGCTTTCCCCCCGCATCAGATCAAACGTGACATCGAGCCGTTTGTAAATACGACCGAATTCTTTCAAGCTCAACGCTACGAATTGCTGCCAAAGCCTGATGTTTTCAGGATCGCCAGCTTGAAGTTTTACCAACTCCTGTCGCGCTTGAGCCAGCCAGTTTTCGTCCAATTTGGACTGCTCATAGCTTTTCACGTAAACCCGTTCCAGCTCTTCAATAGGCTCGGTTTCAATGGCAACGGGGTCTGAGAAATGCCGATACCCCATGATCATGATGCCGAATTGGGTTCCCCAATCGCCCAAATGATTATCCGAAATAACCTTATAGCCGAGGAAACGATGCAACCGGTCCAATGCATTCCCAATCACAGTAGAGCGGATATGCCCGATGTGCATCGGCTTGGCAACATTGGGGCTCGAATAATCAAGGATCACCGTCTTTCCCTCACCCAATTGTGGAGTTCCACAAAGCGGGTCACGGCCAACCTCATCGACGAGGCGTGCAAGCCAATCTTTATTCAGCGTAATATTGATAAAGCCCGGGCCGGCTATTTCCAACTTTGAAACCGCCTCCAGGGGCATTGCGTTTTTGACAACGGCATCTGCAATCTGACGTGGATTTTTTTTGAGTTGTTTGGCAAATCCCATTGAATGATTACATTGATAATCCCCGAATTCAGGGGTGGTGGTGGCTACCACGCTAAAAGCCCCCCACCCTTCAGTGATCTCAGGCAACGTCTGCTGGAATGCCGCGCGCATCCAGTCTGAAAGCAATTGTTCAATGGTTGTCATAAAAATCTTTCTACGCCTTACGAATCAAAGTCAGAAGCTCGTCTCGCCGCATTTCCATAACCGCCTTTGTTTTGGCCTCGAGATTCAAGCGCACGAGTGGCTCCGTGTTGGAGCAACGCACATTGAACCACCAGTCGGCATACTCGACGGTTATCCCATCAAGCTCCAATAGCTTTCCATCTGCATATTTTTCTCGAATCGCATCAAGGACCGCCTGAGAGCTATGAACCTCGGAATTGATTTCTCCACTTGCGAAATATCGTTGAATCGGCTTGATCAACTCTGAGAGGGTTTTACCGGTTTTGGTAATGACATTGGCGATATAGAACACAGCCATCGCCGAGCTTTCCGTACTGTAGTTATCACGGAAATAATAATGACCGGATAATTCTCCTGCAAAGATGGCCTTGTTATCGCGCATCTGTTGCTTGATAAAAGCGTGGCCGACCCGGCTCATCATCGGCGTCCCCCCACTGGCTTCGATCACTTCCTTGACAGCCCAACTGCTGCGCAAGTCATAGAAGATCACGCCCTTTTCTTTTTCAAGAATGCTGGTGGCAATTAGCGACGTAATCATGTCCATCGGCACAATGTCGCCCTTTTCATCAACAAAACCGGCGCGGTCGGCATCCCCATCAAAGGCCACACCGAAATCAAATGCCCCCTGCCGGACCGTTTCTTGAAGATCTTTCAACGTTTCCGTATTCAGAGGGTTTGCCTCATGATTTGGGAACGTTCCATCCAAGGTATCAAACATCCGCGTCATCTCAATCTTACCCTCCAGACAACGGGCCTCTAAAATTCCCATCGAATTGGCGAAATCTACCGCGATTTTAACCGGACGGCGGAGGTCGGCCACATGCTGAACATGCTTCACATAGGCAGGGATAATGTTATGGGTTGAAAGGGAGCCTGTGCGGGCGGCCTGAGGCGCAAAAGTTTTGCTGACAACGATCTGCTCAATATCCTTGATGCCAGTTGCCCCACTAATGGGAATCCCTTGTTCGCGGCAAAGTTTAAATCCATTCCATTCACCGGGATTATGGGAGGCCGTAATCATAACGCTCGCATCGGCGCCAAGTGAACCGTTGGCATAATAGGACATCGGAGTCGAACACAGCCCGATATCAAGCACATCTGCGCCCTGCATCCTAATGCCATTACACAAAGCGTCAAAGAGAGGGAGCGAGTGTGGCCGCATGTCATATCCAATGACCACTTTTTTGCATTTCAAAAAAGTTACAAATGCCCGGCCAATATCTTTTGCCAAGGCTTCAGTCAATTGAGAGCCATAGATTCCACGAATGTCATACGCTTTGAAGATTCCAGCCATATCAACTTACCTTTTAAAAATACGTCAGCAATTTTATTGCTTTTGAAATAAAAACGGGACGCTTTTCAGCGTCCCGTGTCTAACTCTTATCAATTACAACTCACGCTCGTTTTTTTGTCGTTTTCTTGACAACAGCCTTTTTGTGGGGAGCGACGGTCGCCTTCTTGACGGTCGGCTTCACGGCCGTTTTGGACAACACTTTGGTCGCCGCGTCGGCCTTCATTTTCGCCTGATTGGCCGCTTCATCGGCTTTCTTGCGCATTTCTTCTTGAAGGCGAAGCTGGTGTTGGCGCGTCCATTCCATAGCAATCTGGCGCAACTTTTCAACCTCATCCATTTTACGGAGAGTGTCCTGCTTCAACTGCTCAGATTCTTGGCGCAGGCTGGCCATCTCGCCGTTCAGCCGATCAACATCCTTACGCCGGCTGGAGGCCATGACAGAAGCAATAATAGCCCAAACCGTCACAAAGACGACCAACAGTGCCAAAAGCATTACAGTATTGTTTTTCGGCTCACGCAGAGACTCATTTTCCATCATATTTATTCTCCATTTATCTAGGTTTTCTGTTGTTTACAGAAGGGGTTTGCGAAAGAAATAAGATGTGAATATGCAGGATCAGCCTCTGAAAAACAAGTAGTATTTTTAAAAACAAAAATCTACACTGCCTCTGTGATCATCGGAAATTCTCTATGTAGGGCCGTCGCTTGCGACGTGCCGTTGGGATTATACCGGTGATTACATCGACCAGCGGCACGTCGCCTCTGCGCTCATTGGCATTTTCCATGTAGGGCCCATTCGGAAAGGGTTTGGTAGGGTCTGCCCGAATCCTCGCCTAAGAGCGTTCCGGCCTCGATAAACTCGCATGATCCGACCTGCCCACGCGGCTCGGCAAGCCACGCCCTCCAGAAGATGTGATAAATAAGGGTAGACTAATCCGCCAATGTTTGGGAAAATCGTCGTAAATATTTTATAATCAACTGGCTGCGTCTTTTTTTTCTCTTATTTGTAGCCAGTAATTTGTTATAAATAATACTTTACAATGCTTATGTAGTCTGATATATATAGGTTTTTAATGCAATAATAGGTAGCCACTATGTATGTTGA
>JBBQNS010000085.1:0-16502 GCA_038330175.1 Kiritimatiellia bacterium | reverse complement strand
CTGGTAATCACCGATACCGATGTAGACGGCACCATTTGCCAAGGTGGGAATATTGGGAGCACTGCTGTTGTTATTCCAGTTGGCAGACATATTATAATCCCCATTGAGCGGCGCCGGGGCGCTGTTCCCCCAACGCCAATCCCCGAAGGCGGTAACGGTTGCCGCCATTAACACAGTCACCGCCAACACCCACGATGTCTCTCGCTGTAAAAATTTCATGAGATCCCGCTCCTTTTTTTTAAATTAATCTTTTTGGATATTACTTTGTTTGACACTCTGGCGCAAACTAGTCAGATTGTAGTCAGATGAATCGAATACGACTACTTACCAACCTGCCGCCGCTGGCTGATTTGATGCTGGGATTCGCCGGGCTCACTGCCACACCAACCCGCTCCCATGCGCTTCATGCACAGCTCCGGCGCCTCATCATCCGCCTGCGCGGGCGCCAGCCACGCCGCTTCTACAGCACCCGCGAGGTGGCCCGTTTCTTCATGGTGGCCCCCGAACTGGCCCGGCGCGCTTTCGGCGAACTCCAGCGCGAGGGGTTGCTGACCCGCGTACGCAGTTCGATGACGGTCATCACCCCCCAACATAAACAACCGCGTGCGACCGTGCGAGGTGTCGTCGGATTACCGGTCTGGCACAACGGCTACTGCTCCCTATCAACCTGGCGTGAATTCCATGTGCGGCTAGAAGACGAACTGCGCCGGCGTCATTATGTCGCTGATCTAATATTCTTCGACAAGAACGCCCCCAACCTCCCCCATTTCCGAGAAACCCTCCTCAACCATGACCTGGACTACCTCGTGTGGTATCTGCCAATAGGTGCGGATGCGGAAGTCATGCTCATGCTTGGCGATTGCGGGGTGACCCCGATCGTCGTGCAAGAGGGAGCTCCCTTTTATCCGGCGGCCGAATACATCATCGACTGGCTTCCTGCCCTGGCGGCAGCGCTGCAGGATTGGCGGCACTCCGGCGTTACCGCCTTGGATGTTCTAACCTCATGGCTCATGCTTATCGGCAGCGACAAGCTCATGACTGGCGTGGGCATCCCTTTCCGCATCCTTGATGCCGAGCACTTCCGGCCACTGGAACGTTTTGAGAAATATGTGCGGGGCATGAAACCTGACCCCACCAAGGGAGTGATCACCTTGGAGAATCTTTGGAACAGCCAAATGATCACACGTTTCCCTATGGCATTCCCGGAATTGCTCCGCAAACGACGCGTCCTCATCCGCGACCGGATTGATCTCGACCCTGCCGACACCGATGGCCTCACGGTTGACATCCTGTCGAGCAACCTCCCCAAACTCGCAGCCCGCATTGCCGACGATATCGCCTCCGGCCGCCTGCCGGAGCAAGGCCAACCCGTCATCCTCCCCGCCACCTACCGCCCCCAAGTCCCCGTCAAGACCTGCGCCTTATTTTATTGATGCCTTATCTGATCAATATCAGTTTGCTTGAGATTGCAACAGACCCTTGAGCATGCGAAGGTAATGCTATGAACATACGTGAAAACACCTTGGCGGCTTGGAAATTTCAGAAGCCGGAGTGGATCCCTGTGACCGTGTGGATCCCTTCGCAAAGCTGGCTGGAATATGATCCAACCGAACTCGACGATATCATGGCAACGCATCCCCTGCTGTTCCCGGATCACGTCCGCGGCTCCGTCGACCCCTCGAAAATCACATTCGATCCCTTTGTCACGGCCAATCAACCCTTCATCGACGACTGGGGTGCGGAGTGGCTGACGACGTCCAATGGCATGGTGGGAGTGGTCACCGGGCATCCCTTGTCCGACTGGAGCGCTTTTGAGAATTACAAGGCACCTGACCCAAAGGTAAGCAGTGGTCACGGCCCCGTGGATTGGACTCTTGTCCGAAAGGAGCGTGAGGCAACACGCGCCAGGGGGCAGATTTTCTGGAGCGGACTCCATCACGGTCACACATTCCTGAAGCTGACGGAACTACGCGGTTTTGAAAACGTGATCTACGACATGGCCGATGATGAGCCCCGGCTCTGGAAACTGCTCGAGATGATCGAGACCTTCAATCGTGGCATCATGGAGAACGTCCTGGCGCTTGATCCCGACATTTTCACGATCCCCGAAGATCTGGGAATGCAAACGGGTCCCATGCTTTCACCGGAGCAGTTCCACAAGTACATCCGCCCTTCCTACGAGCGGCTGACCGCACCGGCCAAAGCGCGAGGTCTGGTTGTGCATGAGCATTCCGACGGCTATATCATGGATTTGCTGGATGATCTGTTGGCGGTTGGCGGCACGGTGCTCAATTTGCAGGATCGGGTCAACGGTCTGGAAAACATTGCCAAGCACATCAAGGGCCGCATTGCCATCGATCTGGACATCGACCGGCAACACGTAACCGCTACAGGCACACCGCGGGAGATTGATGATTGGATCCGTGAGTGCGTCATGAAACTGAAGTCACCCAACGGCGGGCTCTCACTCATGTACCACGCGTGGTATCCGACTCCGATTCAAAATATCCGTACCGTGTGTGATGCATTCGAAAATTACTGCAGGCTGTGATGTCGAATACGGCACACAGGCGGTATGTGCTGTCACGAGCCCGCTGCGATTTCGACACCGTTCCGATGGCCTGGCCCGATATGGTGCCGGGTTCGCTGGCGGTGTATCTCGGCTGTGAACCCGGCTTCTCGCCGGATACCGTTTGGCTCCTATGAGGAGATCTATGAGCGCCTTTATCAGGTGATCAAACTGGACGAGGTAAAGCCATTGCTAGATCAGATCGGCGGCAAGGGGGTCTATATGCAGGTCGATGCCGTTCACGATGAGCGATCCCGTGATCAACTGCGAACCCTGATCCAACCTTACTGGCGCGAATAAACGGGCCGAATAAGTAATTACTCAAATCCTCACCTAAGGTCGTTTCGACTTCTTGAGGACATTCATGCAACATACTGCCAGCGTGGCTCGGATGACCCTGCTACTCTGCGAAGTCGCCGAAGCGCACCTTCGCTACGAAGCACGAGTCGCCATCCAGAAGACCATGATCTATAAAGACGCGATATTTCTTGTGGTCACTTTTATTCCTTGCTACACGCCTGCAGCGTTGAGCAACCGTTCGGCTGCCGGCACGGTGGGCATCCAGATGGTGAACATGAACTGCTTGAATTGCGGACCAAACTCCTGCTTCAAGGCTCCCATCCGCTCCAGAATTTCCGCCTCGCTCCCGCTGATGCCAATGAATATTTTTTTGCCATGGTCAAAGGTCTTGTGGTAGAGCGGCCACCAGCGTGGATGCCATTCCGGCTCGGTGCCTGATCCCGCCGTCCATTGAATCATATTGAGTTTCGGCAGGCTCAGCAGGTGGTCATGATGCGGAATCGCGCCCGGTCCATCCCAGTGATACATGCAATAGTCCAGTCGCTCAGTCATGCGTCGAAGCACGGGCACCATGAACTCACCGAACATGTCCGGCCCGATCATGGCCGAAAAATCACACTGCAACTTGGCCATACTCCCTGGCGCCCAGGCCCAGAATACAGAGCCACCGACCTCATCCTTTCCCATATTATAAAGGACATCATAATATTTGAAATAGAGCTCGGTGATCTGGTCGAGTTTTTTATGAACCCACTCAGGCCGGTCGAAGAGATCCATGAGCAGCAACTGGGATTCGCGCATTCCAGCCAACGTATCCAGACCTTCGATCAGATCGGGAAAAGCAGGCAGATATTTTCCGTGCCCGGAACTCACAATATCGCGCAACAGGCGCTGCGTAAATTGCCAGTAGAAGTTATTCTCTTCGACAACAAAGTCGTCATGGTCGGGGTCATGGATAAACGGCTCACACCAGACCGTGCCGTCCCCCTCCACGCCCTTGCAGCCCAGATAGAGCGCCAGACAATTCGGCGCCAGATCGGGTGAAGCAGTGGGAACCGCCTCGCCGAGAAACCGGACGCCCAGATTCTGGCGGCGGGCATAATTCACGCGGTATTCAAAGCTCTTGGTGGTGTAAAAGGGCGCCAACACGCCTTCCGGCTTCGGTATCTCCGGATCACCCTCCAATGGCGTCTCACGAGGAACCAGTAACTGAATCACCGGCCTCCCGATATCGCCACCATTCCACCATGTCGTCAACCGCTGCCGAACCGCATCCATATCGTCCCGATACAATAATCCCGCCATATCATTACTCCTGTCTTACACTAAATTTTGCCTTCTTGTTTTGACATCATATTCGAGAGCCCCGCACAAGGCCATATTATCAGATCGGCATCAGTTCAGAGCACCTTAGCATAACGAGGACTGTCTGGCATCAAAACGGAAAGGCGCTGGCGCGGTCACCGTCAATGTCCGCCCCTGCATTCAGGTGCTGGGCGAAAGGTGAAAACGGTATCCTTGCCAGTTGCTCATGTACCACTGGAACCCCGGCCGTATGACGGCTTCAGACTTGTAATGTTTTCCATCGATCGCTCCGTCAAGGTTCATGAGCCGTGATGTGTTCTGATCAAGGACCACCCGGCCATTCTTAAAACGCTCTGCGGCCACATATAAAATTCCCATGCCCGTTCCGGCAGGAATGAGGCCTGTAATTTTGTGGCGGTCTGGGGGGATGAGCCACACGGATAGGCAGGCTCGCAGCTCGCTCATTCATCGCCCGGCTCCAACTCTACCGTCTGAAGAATGAAGTCGTTCCTGCCTTTGACATTCACGCCACGGATGGCCAGCGTGTATTCCCCGGCCACCGGAATCGTAACCAGCCCGAGGCGCACACGCCGGAATCGGACACGCCCGCCAGCGCTCCCGCCGGTGTTGAGTGCGGGAAACAGCCATCGCTGGCCACCCAAACTCATCTCAAACTCCGAGCCGTCCGCGTCGGGCCTGCACTCATAGGTGGCGTGCAGGTAAAATGAGCCCGGCTTGAGGGCGGTAAAGGACCACTGCGCCGTGCTGCCGTCCGACCAGTTCTCGATCACCTCCGCATGATGCCAGTCACCAAACCGCTCCATCCAACTGCGCTTGCCAAGGGCGCAATGGGACAAAGCGGCAAACGGCGCATCGAATTTATTGACCAGTCCGGGCTGGAGGTAATGCGGGAAAGAAGCGGCCTCAATTAACCCCGAAACCCCCAGTTCAATCACGGTCACAGGTGACTCCGGAGGAAGCTCGGGTATCGTGATGCACAGCCGTCCGTTCTCATGGGTGAAGGGCAGGTCAAGGGATTCGACCTTGGCCTGCAAAGGCAGCCAAAGTTCACCCCCACGCGGCCAGTTGAGTACATGCAGGAAGAGTTTACCCAGCCGATAAGTGGCACAACCCCAAGCCTGCAGACCCAGCGGCGAACGCGTGGTGCCATAGATGCTTTCCGCATGGCGCTGCACCCAGGCACCCACCTGCCGCAGAATCCTCCCGGATTCCGCAGGCATGGCGCCCTTGCCGGTGGGCCCGACATTAAGCATATAGTTGCCGCCCAGACTGACCAGACGTACCAGTCGACTAATGAGTTCATGGGGACTTTTCCAGTTGTGGTCGAGTACGGAATATCCCCAGGCATCATTATGCGTATCCACCGTCTCCCATAGACAATCCGGAGCAGTCAGCGGTATCTCCTGATCGCCAAGGGTGGCGTAATCCCCCAAACCGTTGCCGATGCGACTGTTGACCAGACAATCCGGCTGCAACTGGCGCACAGTGTCAACGAGTTCCTGCGAGGCCTCCGGCGAGATGCTCCCCGGGGTGTCAAACCAGATCAAGGCCACCGGCCCATAATGGGTCAGGAGTTCCCGGATCTGGGGCATGGCCTTTTCACGCAGATACTTGTTGAAATCCCGGTCAGGCTCGAAATCCCAGGAATTGCCATCCGCATCGGGCTCATGCCAGTCCTGGAACTGGGAATAATAGAAGCCCAGTTTCAGTCCGCCCTTGCGGCAGGCTTCAGCCAGTTCCTTCAGGGGATCGCGCTTGAAGGGCGTGGCGTCGACAATATTGAACGGGCTGGCGGAGGATTTAAACATCGCAAAACCGTCATGATGCTTGGCGGTGATGACGATGTACTTCATGCCAGCTGCCCGCGCCAGTTCCACCCACGCCCCGGCATCAAACTCAATCGGATTGAAACGAGCGGCGGTCTGCTCGTATTCACGCACCGGAATGCGCGCGCACAGCATCAGCCATTCGGCGATCCCATGATAGGATTGACCCTGCCAGCGACCGGCGGGCTCGGAATAGAGCCCCCAATGAATGAACATGGCAAACCGGCTTTCACGAAACCAGCCCCCCCTCACGGCATTCCCACTATGCCGGCTCACGGTCGTCTCACCCCACATCTCGGACATATCCGGCACTATTTTATCAGTTGTGTCTTTTGTCATCTCGCCATTCCTCTCATGTTCTATAAAGTAATTTAATCAGCAGGATTCAGCTAGATTATCAGACGTGCATCAGCAATGCCACGATGCGAAGGGAACGAACAGAACTTTTGACAAACCGGGTTCTGTCCACTACAACTGCCCACATGCTTTGGAACATAAACGAGCTTTCTCGTCGACCGCGCAGCTTCGCCGCCAAGGGGCTCACCCAGCCTGGCGTACGGGGGTTGTTCTATGAAGGCGAGCCTTGGCACCGGCAGCCCACCCGCGTGTTTGCCTGGTATGGCGCACCGGCCGTGAAGCCGGGCGAGACCGTTCCTGCCATGATCCTCGTGCATGGCGGCGGGGGCACGGCCTTTGCCGACTGGGTACGGTTATGGACTGCGCGCGGTTATGCGGCCCTGGCCATGGACACCGGCGGCGGCGTCCCCGGTTGGTGCGAAAATCCCTTTTGCTCCAACGAATGGCCGCGCCATAAACACTCCGGGCCCAATGGGTGGGGACGCTTCGAGGAAACCAGCCATCCGCCCCGCGATCAATGGATGTTCCACGCCGTCGCAGCCGTCATTCGGGGTCACTCGCTACTGCGCAGCTTTCCCGAAGTGGATCCGGCCCGCATCGGCATCACCGGCGTTTCGTGGGGCGCCGTGCTGACGTGCGTCGCGGCCAGCCTGGATCCCCGCTTCCAGTTTGCCGCGCCCGTCTACGGGTGCGGCTTCCTCGATGACCCGTCCAGCGACCTGTGTGCGACCCGCCCACCTGATCGATGGTTCAAACTCTGGGATCCCGCCCGCTATTTGCCCAAGGTACGACTCCCCATGCTCTGGGTCACCGGCACGAATGATTTTGCCTTCCCGCTCACCGCGCTCCAAAAGTCATATCGCCACACGCCGGGGCCGCACACCCTGTCCATCCGTGTCCGCATGCCGCACGGCCACGGCGGCCCAAGTGAAAAGCCTGAGGAGATCCGTGTCTTTGCCGATGCTTTGACACAGGGCGCGCGCCCTTTGCCGCACATTACCGGGCAGGCTCGGGAAGGCTCGCGCCTGGGGGTCTCCTGGCGCCCGGACGCACTCGTGTCACGGGTCGAGCTCAACTTCACGCGAGCCACCGGACACTGGACCGACCGGTTCTGGAACACGGTGCCCAGCGCCATCGCCTCTTCCTGCGCCCAGGCCATGGTCGAGATTCCAAAAGGCAGCACAGCCGCCTACTTCAATGTCTTCGACAACCGTGATTGCGTCGTTTCATCCGAGCACGTTGAATTCGGTGCGTAGCGAAGACGCCGATCCGCCCCTGTAATCGCCGAGAGTCAAAATCGGAGACCACGGCGTTCCGCTAACAACGCG
The DNA here is from genome assembly GCA_038330175.1 of Kiritimatiellia bacterium. GTDB lineage: Bacteria > Verrucomicrobiota > Kiritimatiellia > CAIKKV01 > CAITUY01 > JAABPW01. The sequence goes on along the minus strand of JBBQNS010000085.1, from coordinate 8,796 downwards.
TACCGCGCCGCCGCGGTATCCGACGACATTACCGGCAAACAGGCAGTTGGTGAGTGTGACCGGAGTGTGGAGATAAAACTGACTGCGGTATCGGACCAGTCCCCGCCAAAACTATTAACCGCATAACAGCGGTAATAATTGGTCGTGCCAACAAACAAGCCCGACACCGTGGCGCTAAAGGCTCCGGCGCCCGTCGTGCCCAGCACGCTGGTATGGGCCCAACCCACCGGGGTGGCACCGGGATCGCTCGCTCCCCAATAGATCGTGACGACCGTCGCCGTGCCGTGCCCGTCCCATTCTGGCCATTTGCCTCCGCCACTGCATTGATGAAGGCCTTACGTTCCGCAAGCTGACACATACAGGACAAGACTACGGCCAACTTCACGAAGGATAAGCACGCGATCAGCCTGACCTATGCCTCCCGCATTGTCCACATTCTCGTGTTGAGCCAAGTTGAGGTGACACAACGCGCTCCGTCTATCGAATCCAACGATGGCGCGCCTGATCGGCATTGACCATGGGCCGGGAGCATGACGCTCTTGCCGGTCAGATCGGTGTAACGGCTGAGCACAGTGCGGATATCGCCTACAAACACGTAGTAGTCGAGGAATTCATCCTCGGCTGCCACGCGCACATCGGCGGCGCTGGAACTGCCGACCCAGAAGGTCATGAGCGAGGTGTGGTTGAAGAATACGCCGTAGCCGTGCGTGCTGACATAAAACGGAATATTTTTGTAGGAACGCGGAGAGAGCACACCCAGCCCGTCATCCATCACGAGATCGATCGTCTGCCCGGCCTTGTTGAGCTGGCTAAACTTCTCCCCCAGTCCATAAATGCATTCCTGGGGAGCGAGGTCAAAACTTTCACAGGCCCGTGGGGCGCCGGTGTCCAGCGTGCGGCAGATCCCCGTATTGATCGCATCCCACTGCGCAAAATGATTCTTTTCCGGGCCGCCGATGCCGCACACACGCCGGCCGCGCGGGTCATCCACTTCAATCCGGAAGGGATCGAGCTGGATCCGGACTTTCATCCGCTCGGTGTTCATAGTGCGGCCCTTGTTCCTTCAGGGTCGCTCGAATCACGGAGCGACGGATGGCTTTTTTGGATTCCAACAAACGTGTTTTGAGTTCGTAACGCATGGCTTTCCTTTATTAAACGTGGGGATCAGGGCTTGCTCTTGGAGAAGAAGGCCGCGTTGTTTAAAACCAGCTCCGTGTTGGAATTGCCGTCGCCCCATCCGGAGTTAATGACCCGGAAACGGATTTTTTTGGCGCCTGCCGGAAGCGGGATCTCCAGATTCTTTAACAACTCACCGGTGCCATACTCGAGAGCGGTGCGAACCCGCTCGACCCTATCGACTTCTTGACCGTCCACCAATACCTGAAAGACAAACTGCTGATTGGCGTTGGCCCACCATTGAAAACCGCGGGGATCGTCGGTTACGTAAAGGTTGGCGCTGAATCTTTTGGCACCCGCCGGAATGTCATATTCGATCCAGTGATAGAAGCTCGCACGTCGCGCATACACTCCGACACCGGTCATCCATTCGCCCGCCACCGCGAAGGCGTTGGTCATATCGCTGTTATATCGTTTCCCTTCGGGTAACACGAATACTGGGTCAATCGCCTTGACAATCTTGCGTTCATCCGGCCAATGAAGGCCCATATTCCCCGCCGAACCCCAATCACAAACGCGTGCGCCACTTCCACTATACACCTCATGCGGTTCCGTGCCCCACTCCGTGGCTACAGGATTCTGGTCGGCCAGCAGACTTGCTTCCCCCCGCCTCAGCGCAGCAGAAGCGACCTCGTGGGCATCGGCCTGCCGCACCTGTTCCAGCGCCTTGCGAAAAATCATCACGGCTTCCCGCTGGGATTCCTGCCGTGCCGACGATTCAGTCCTGCCCGCCGTACCCGGCTTGGTTGCTGCCTTACGCTCCAAGACATCCAGCCGTGCCTTTGCCTTGTCGAAAGACATGAACGGTACGCCTATTACTGAGGCTTTGCGGGTATGAATGGCGCCTGTTGGGAAGGATTTCCCGGCATGGGCAGGATCTTGGCCCCAGACCTTCGATGCCTGCTGCAGGACACGCGGGAAAAGATTCGCCTCCTCGGCCAGAACTACTTGAAGCGATTTGAACTCCGAGGCGTTTCTGATGTCATAGCTTGCAGATCCGGCGTAGTCACTGGATTGAACCAACACAACTGTCTCCGCCGCCAATACAGGCGCACACCCTAGTCCGATCATTAGGAATAGCCATTTCACTGCAGTCTCCTTAATTGTTATTAACCCGAGTCTTACAAACCACCTCTACTACATCACAAGATAGTAAAACAATAGGGCCGCGCAATGTTATCAGACCGGCATCAGTTCGCCCTTGACACCACCATAACACAGCCTAATATCTTTAAGATTTTGGTGAACTCATGAACCGAATTCGACCTCCTAATCAATTGCCGCCGCTGCGCGAAGTGCTACCCGCATTTCAGGCCTTGCCTACCCGCCACACCCAAGTTTTCGCGTTATTGGAATCCGTTAGGGAACTGGCTCGGAAGCTTCAGACGACCGAACCGCAGCCGTTTTACTCAACCCGCCAAGTAGCCGCGTTTTTCGGAGTTTCACAACCCACCGTGGTCAGGGTGTACCGGGAACTGGAGACCGAAGGACTACTGGCACGCCGACGCAGCACCGTCACCATGCTGGCCCCCCGCGAGCGCCGCCCACGGGTCGCGGTTCGAGGCGTTGTGGGCATCCCGATCTGGACCTACGGCCACAGTCACTACTCGGACTGGCGCCTGTTTTTCATGCGGTTAGAGGAGCACTTGCGCCGACATGCCTTTGTGGCTGACTTCATATTTTTCCAAATGAACGATCCCAGCCGACCCGACTATCTGGAAAAGTTCCTAGCCCATGAACTGGACAGTCTGATCTGGCTCTATCCCCTGCCGACCTATACCCAACTCATGCTGCAACTGGCCGACCAGGGAGTGTCGATTACCGTGGTCGTTGATCGCCGAACGCATTTCCCCTTCCCGACCTACAGTGTTAGCTGGGAGCAGGCCATCCTGCGAACGCTCAAAACCTGGAAAACCCAGGGAGTGCGGCGAATCATTACGGCAGGCTCACCGCCCGAAGTCACTTCCTTGGAGCCCTTGGTGCAGCGTGCGGGGCTCGAATTGGAAACCACCGTCATCACGCCGCCCGATGTGCTGGCCATAACCCGGCGTCTTGCCGCCAGTCCCACCGCCGCACTGGTCATTGGAGAGGCCGCCTGGTGTGCGGGCGCTGTCACCTCTCAAGAGGAACCCTTTCTGTCACTTGTGCGCAGCCAGCGCCTACTGTTTCTGCACCACATCGAACTGAGCCAAGCCCGACTGGCTGGGATTCACACCCACTTCGCGGTGATAAACTGGGATAAACTGGCCGGGCGAATTGCCGACGATCTTGCCAGCGGCGCCCTGCGGCGGCAAGCCACCCCGGTGATCATTCAAGCCGAAGCACATCTACAGACCCCCGCATCAAACTTCGCCCAGCTTTTCTGATGGCCTTACGCGATGACGTTGAAACAGGCGGATTGAATGTTTACCCGGGGATCATCAGGTTGCCCCCCGCCTACATACACCTTGAATTCACCTGGCTCAATGAACGGGCTCCCCTCATCCGTATAGATCTCCAGCCGATCCGGGGTGATCTGGAACCGAAGCCGCCGTTCCTCCCCTGGCTGCAACGAGACACGCTCTGCCCACCGCAGATCAACGGCACTCCCGGTGGTCAGCACAACGATCAGGGGCTTACCAGTGCGCTGGAGTGCTTCAAGCATTTCCTGCTGGCGGCCCGGCAGTCCCAGGTGGATCCGGTCCTGACTGAACCGCTTCCAATAGGTTTTTGTAGATTTCGCCACAGCACAGATCACACTCTTCGCGGACAGCCAGGGCCGCCGCCGCCGGCGCGGAATCAACCACCTTGTGATGCTGATGGATGTCCTCCACAGCTCCGCAATCGGATACGACATAGCCCTTGAAACCCCATTCGCGCCCTCAGGAACGGATCCTCACCGAAAGTTTCCTGCCCACGTCCCCAACGGGGTCAGGTGATCAAGGAGGGCACCTGATTCTGAGATCCCTGTAAAAATGTAACGGGCCGAACTCCTAACTTCGAGGGTGCGCTCCGTTTTTTATCGAATGCTGAGACCACATCCTGCGTAAGGCCCATCGATGTAGTCGGCTTCGATAAATAAGGAAAAGTTTTCGCTAAACGCATAAGACAGCCCCAATGCAAAAGCAGGGTTGAGTTCGGTCTGGGATGTATTAGACCCCCATGAGGTATCAATGGATTTGTGAACTAAATCCAAGCCCGCACCCCCATATAAGAAGAGGTGATCCAAGAGCGTCTCATCGCTGAATACCAGCATGCCATTGCCGCCAGTAAGCCCTACTAGATCAGTCTTCGTATAATAGGTGGTGACACGAACCCCAAAATCGGCCAGATCAGTGGATTTAAGAGAATAAAGCGCTCCCCCTTGAACGCCGAAGTTGGAATCGGCATCGGTGAGGTCAACCTGTCCCACGTCAAAAAAGAGCCGCAGATCATCAAGAACGGACACCGTGGTACGGACTCCATAGAAATCCATATCACGTCCGAACATAACGCCAGGAGTTACTTCCAGATTCCCCTGATCCCGCGGTGAAGCCGTATCCATCACCGGCAACCCGACCATCTGAGCCCGTGACATTCCGGCCAAGCCAAACATCAGGCTCGTCACAAATAATCCAATCGCTAACGTCTTCATTTTCATAACGACTCCTACGTAATTAAAATCATTTTTCTTTCAGCACGACTACGGGGTAATACTGCCCCAACGCTGAGGCGGGGTCAAGTACAGGGATATACCGAAAAAGCAAACGGCCGCTCTTGCGAGCGGCCGCGACATAAGCATCTTCAACCGTAACCTGCAATCAGGCGACAGCTTTCTGAGCAAGGGCTTTTTTCGCCAACAGAACGATCTGGATGAAACCATCAGGATCATTGAAAGCGATTTCAGACATCATCTTACGATTCAACTCAATCCCAGCCGCTTTCAGGCATTCGATGAGTCGGCTGTAAGCCAAGCCCTGTTCGCGACAGGCGGCTGACACTCGGACCGTCCACAAACGGCGGTAATCGCCCTTGACGTTCTTGCGATGAACGTACGCCAACCGCATCGCGCGATCAACGGCTTCTGTGGCTTGGCGAAATAGCTTACTGCGTGAACCGCGGAACCCGCTGGCCGCCTTTAGTCTCACTTTACGGCGCTTACGCGACGCTGGTGCATTAGTTGCTCTTGGCATAGTCTCGTCCTTTCAATACGATCAGATCATTTCCGCAATACGTTTGTGGTCGGTAGCATGAATTACTTTTCCGCCACGTAGGTTGCGCTTACGTTTTCTTGATTTGCTGCTCAGAAGGTGACCACTCCCGGGACGATGAAAAATCAACTTCCCTTTGGCTGTCACTTTCACCCGCTTAGTTACCATCTTCTTCGTTTTTTTCTTAGGCATGATGCTCCTCATTCCGGGGTCGGCGCTGCGTACTGGCACGAATCGTCCGTCTTCCGGAAAAACAAGTGGGTGACTCTACATGAGAGACCCCACCCCGTAAAGCTTTTTCAAAAACTAACCTCACCGCGGAGGAATCGGCCTCGGCACCACCGGCGCCGCACTACCTGAAACCGTGGCCGGAATCGGCAAGCTATTGCCCATCCCTGCCGGACGCGCTGTCGTCCCCGTCGGCACCGGTTTACCTGACCGCGGGCCCAACACCATCACGATACTGCTTCCGATCAGTTTCGGCGGCATATCCGGCTGCGCCACCTCTTCGCAACTCTTCACCACCCGGTTGATGACCTCAAAGCCAAGCTCGCGGTGTGCGTTTTCACGACCTCGGAAATACAGGGAGCATTTAACCTTCATCCCCTTTTCCAAAAATCCATGAATGTGATTTACCTTCGTTTCAAAATCATGATCGGCAACGTTGGCGTGGAATTTAACTTCCTTCATTTCCGCAGCATGCTGATGTTTGCGGGCATCACGCTCTTTGCGCGCCTGTTCGTATTTAAATTTGCCGAAGTCCATGACGCGACATACCGGGGGATCCGCATTGGGCGAAACCTCAACCAGATCGAGACCGGCACGTACAGCAATGGACATGGCCTCACTAACAGTGACCACACCGAGCATATTCCCCTGCGAGTCAAGCAACCTGACTTGCGGACACCGAATTCGGTGATTTACTCTGATAGCTTGCGGACGAATTTCCTACCTCCTTGTTACGGGGTTTTATTGGACCCCAGTTTACCACCCACGGCCTTGCTCACCACTTCCTCGCGCAGCATGCCAACTAGCTCCTCAACCTTCATCGTACCCAGATCCCCAGCGGTCCGGCTCCGAACAGAAACCAATCCGGCTTCGGCCTCGCGGGCACCTAAAATCAACATGTAAGGGATCTTGTCGACCTGGGCATTACGGATCTTGGCACCAAGCTTATCGGAGCTTCGATCCACACTCACTCTGAACAGTTCTTGGCCCAAGGTTGACGCCAATTTTTCTGCGGCATCAAGCACCTTGTCACTAATGGGCAACACACGGATCTGCTCCGGTGCCAACCACAGGGGAAACGCCCCGACATAATGCTCGATCAACACGCCAAAAAATCGCTCTAAACTTCCCAAAAGCGCCCGATGCACCATATAAGGGCGATGCTCTTTTCCATCATCCCCGTGATAGGCCAGCTCAAACCGTTCAGGCAAATTAAAATCAAATTGAATGGTACTCATCTGCCATTCACGGCCGATCGCATCCTTGACCTTCAAGTCAATCTTAGGACCATAAAAAGCCCCGCCCCCTTCATCAATAACGTAAGGGATCTGCTCGGCCTCAAGGGCCTGCTTGAGCGACTCCGTGGCTTGTTCCCAACGGGCAGGTTCGCCCACGGCTTTGGCCGGCTTAGTCGCCAGATATGCCGTTATTTGCGTGAACCCGAAAGAGCGCCAAATGCGAAGAGCGAACTCAACCGTTCGCTTAACTTCGTCCACAATCTGTTCCGGTGTACAGAAAATGTGCGCATCATCCTGTGTAAAACCACGCACCCGTAACAGACCATGCAATACGCCCGTTTTCTCGTAGCGATAGACCGTTCCCATTTCCGCCCAACGCAGCGGCAAATCCCGGTAAGAGCGCTTGTGGCTCTTGTATATCTGGATATGGAAAGGACAATTCATCGGCTTGGCATAATAGGAGACGTCATCCACTTTCATGGGAGCGTACATATTTTCCGCATAGAAACCTAGATGCCCGGAAGTCTCCCAGAGGCCCGCGCGCCCAATATGCGGCGTATAAAGCAGCTCATAGCCATTCTTAAAATGTTCCTGACGCCAGTAGTCCTCGATGATCGAGCGGATACGGGCTCCTTTGGGATGCCAATGCACAAGACCCGGCCCGACGTCTTCCTGAATACTGAAGAGATCCAGCTCCTTACCAAGTTTACGGTGATCACGCTTCAACGCCTCTTCCTGCTGAAGGAGCTGAGCATCGAGGTCTGCCTGCGACAACGCCACCATCCCATAAACCCGCTGGAGCATAGGATTGGTTTCAATCCCACGAAAATATGAACCGGCCACCGACAATAGTTTGAACGCCTTGATTTCTCCGGTCTTCGCGAGATGCGGGCCCCGACACAAATCCATGAAATCGCCACACCGGTAAAAGCTGATGGTCTCCCCGGCAGGAATGTCGCTCAGCCGCTCCAACTTAAAGCGTTGTCCCTTGGCTTTCAAAATTGATTCGGCCTCGAACCGCTCCATTTCGAGCCGCTCAAACGGGACGTTTTCGGCAACGATTCGGGCCATTTCGGTCTCGATTTTGATAAAATCTTCAGGAGTGAGACGATTCGGAAGGTCGAAATCGTAATAAAACCCGCTATCAATAGCCGGGCCAATGTCCAACTGGACGTTCTCATACAGCCGACATATTGCGGCGGCCATGACATGCGCCGTGCTATGACGCAGAGTTTCTAAATCCAAGTGTATTACCTCTTCAAAAAATTAATTAACAATCTCGACATTTAACAGAAATCAAAGCCCTTTTGTCAACTTTTATAAAGCCGGGGTTCAGGCGCGGGTGACCTCTGTAGGAGTCTTACCCTGCGCCGGGAAATATAACATGAACAGTCCGCCGGTAGCCTTCCGCAGGCGCGAAGCCCAACAGGCTCCTCGTAGCCGCCACCGGCGGAGACCGCCGGCTCCAAAGATTGAAAGCGAGGGCTATCCTCGGTTGGCTCCAAAGGGACTGACTCCAAAGGGAGGCTCCAAAGGGAGGCTCCAAAGGGCTCCAAAGGGAGGCTCCAAAGGGCTCCAAAGGGACGGCTCCAAAGGGACAGGTTAAGGCTCCAAACGGGGACAAAAGGGACCGGGCTCCAAAGGGACAGGTTAATGGCTCCAAAGGGACAGGTTAATAGTCATGGCTCCAAAGGGCTCCAAAGAGCTCCAAAGGGCTCCAAAGGGACAGGTTAATAGTCATTGGACAAAAGGGACAGGTTAATAGTCATTCGTGCGCACCATTTCGGCTCCAAAGGGACAGGTTAATAGTCATGGCTCCAAAGGGCTCCAAAGAGCTCCAAAGGGCTCCAAAGGGCTCCAAAGGGACAGGTTAATAGTCATTGGACAAAAGGGACAGGTTAATAGTCATTCGTGCGCACCATTTCCGCTTCTGCTTTCATTTGGAATTTCAGCAATCGACCGCGGCGCTTCTAAAATCAACCACG
>JBBQNS010000084.1:0-16738 GCA_038330175.1 Kiritimatiellia bacterium | reverse complement strand
ACGGTCGATCCTAATCCCATAGGTTAGACTTCCCGCGGTTCCGCTCAACCGCGTTTTATCCAAAATCCGGCGCCAATCACGCTGCATTCAAGTGCAAACCAACTCTAACGCGCCGGATTTGGGATAAAACGCTACTCCTTGTGTACAGAGCCGCCGAAGATATTCATGGTGGATCCCATGAGCGAGAAGATCATTGACTCGCAGAAATCCCAGCTTTTGGGCAAGTTCTATCAGTTTAGCCGCTAGATATGTTTTTTTATACATGTGCAATAATAAATATAAATAATAATTATCATCAATACATAAGCACAATGAGCTGGTGGAGAATAGTTAATGGAGAGGAGTAGTTGGTTAATGGTTTATGGTTGGACGAAGGGGGAAGTGGTTTATGTTTTTTGCTAATGTTTAAAGCTCGTTTGCGAGATTGTGATTGCTGGAATTTACTTCCTAATCGTAATCATAATCCTAATCATAATCCTCTTCGGGGCAGTTGATTACGATTAGGATTATGATTACAATTAGAATTTGAGGGGGATGCTCTCGCGATCAACGATCAACGATTAGCGACAAACGACATCCCGAATCCCTCTCTAACCATAAACCATTCCCCGCCATCAACCATTAACCATTCACTGTTGGGGCGCAATGATGCGTCCAATATCCTTGAATGACAAAGCAGTCAATTTTTCATCAAGAGGATACGAAGCTGATCCGGGATATACGACGTACAGGTGCTCAAGGTTCAGAGTCATTAAGGCTTCCCGCATGGAACGTGACACTTTCGGCGTTTCGCTGAACTTGAATTCAACCCCTAGGCGGCGTCCTTCATATTGCAGGAACAAATCCAATTCAGCGCCTGAATGCGTGGCCCAAAAGTAGGCATTATCATCACCAGTAAGCCTCAGCACTTGCTCCAAGGCAAAGCCTTCCCATGAGGCCCCGATTTTAGGATGGCCGGGTAAAGTGTCGCGGTCATGAATCTGGAGCAGAGCATGTAATAGGCCTGAATCGCGGATATAGATTTTCGGGCTTTTCACCTGGCGTTTACTGATATTTTCATGCCAGGGGGGGAGTTGACGCAGAAGGAACGAACCTTCCAGGATGTCGGTATGGCGTTTGACGGTCATATAAGACTCTGCGAGCGAGCGTCCCAATTCGGAGGCGTTAAAAATCTGGGCATGGTTATGGGCGTGCATTTGCCAGAGACGGTGGAGGGCAACGGGGGGGATATTGATGCCCATATTTCGTAGATCACGTTCCAAGAAAGTCCGGATAAAATCATTTTGCCAAGCGCGCGCATCAACATCGGAGCCCGCCAGGAAGGCAGGAGGAAAGCCACCACGCCACCAGAGCGTTGTCCAGGATTCTGGCGCGATTTCAGAGAGGTCGAACCCGTTCATGAAAACGAATTCAACGCGCCCTGCGAGCGATTCTGAACACCCCCTGATGATGTCCGGCGAGGCGCTGCCGAGGATTAGGACGCGGGCTGGGAGGGGCGTTCGATCAGCCAGGACACGAAGGGTGGCAAAAAGTTCAGGCCGCAGTTGAATTTCATCGAGGATAATGAGTCCCGAGAGACTCCCCAGCATCATCATCGGATTGGAAAGTTTATTGAGGTCGAGGGGGTTTTCGAGATCGAAAAAAGTGGAAGGCGTAAAGGTTTCAGTCAACAGTCGCGCCATTGTCGTTTTGCCGCACTGCCTTGGGCCAAGAAGCGCAACAATACGGCTACGTCCTAACGCAAGCTGAATTCTTCCTTGAATTTTTGATCTCTTTATCATTATGCGTAAATATTACACATAGAATATGTAATCTTCAATAATTATTAAGAAGAAATAGGATTAGGCCGTAGACTGCAGGCTTTTAAGTTTTGGGTCGCATTCAAAAAGTTGCGATGCGCCGACCTCTGACATCCATTAACCTCTGCACAGGACGTCCGCTTGCGGATCGCCGAGCTCTACATGGTGTTGCGTATGGCGAGACTTTCAATCAGGTAGGGCGAGATCTCCGATCGAGCCGGGGCGCTTGGTAAAGTCGATCTAGGCGCTTCCCTGCCCACACGGCTCGGCAATAGGCATTCCTTCTCCACCCACAACCAGTGCCCGTACTGAAGGCCAGCGCCGACGGAACGGGGAAAGTCCCGGCGGGGAATTCCGTGGCTGTTTCGGCTTTCTCGGAACTTGTGGGTAAACTAGCCTGTTTGGTGGATTCTATTTTGCAGTCGAAAAGGATCGACGCGAAGGTCTATGACAGCGGTAACAAGTATTTCGCCTTCGATTTTCGCGTAAAGCACAGCGAAAGGGAAACGTCGGAACAAACATCGGCGCTGATTTATACTGACTGCCGTCCAAGCCTGAGGACAACTAAGCACCCGCTGCATTACACTCTCGAATTCATCAAGAAATTCCAACCCAAGACCACCGCTTTGATTTTCGTAAAACGTTATCGCATTCGAAAGATCCGTTGAGGCAATCGACAGGATTCGGTAATTCATGCGAAATGCCTATGCAAGGAATCGATGACAGCTTCACCGTCTTCTGCGGCTAGTTCGCCTGCTTGGAACGTGGCAAGACGACGTTCACCCTCCTTGACCCAAGCCTGCATGATGCGTGCGTCGGGAATGCTCAGCGTTTGCAATAGTCGATCTGCCAATAGTGCCCGCTGTGGAGCGGACAACTTAAGTGCTTCATTTTCAATAACAGCGGCTTCCATAATGGATCCCTCCTTAATACATCCTCACGAATATTCTATTATTAAAATCCGTATAGTCAATGCTTCCTCTTAATTTTACTTTTTTGATTAATGACGGGTGGGCATTTAGGTGCTTGGCTTTGGCGGATTCCGTGGCCTGCCGCGCCACGCCCTCCTTCGCCAAGGCTACGAAAGGCAGACAGTGACGTGCTACGCTGCTTTTCGTAGGCGAACTCGGGCTAAGGCGTGGGTCTTCTCCGCTCACTGCCACCGCTTATCAGCGGCAGCTACCTATTCGCCTCCGCATTCCATCTTTCCTTTGCGTTCTTTGCGACTTGATCGCAGCGGGTGTTTAAGTTTTGCCTGAAATAGACCCTGAAAAGTTAATGGCATTGACCTCATGGAGCCGCCGGAATCGCCCCGCAAACGCATCGGCTTCCGGGTCGAAGACGAGTGATTAGTTGCGGAACTCAGACCATGCTTCCTTCAGAGCCTTCACCAGATCTCGTGAACGTTGGAATCCGCGACTTTCGATCAGCTTTGCTGCTTCACAAGCTGATGCAAGGTCTGATGGGGCGGCGGCGGCAATTAATTGCCGCAGATCGGCTACGTCCTGTGGGCGCGTGCGGTCGTCGCGTGCCAATACCTTAAGCACTATCAAATGGTGAATACGGGCAACTGGGACAGATAGATTTGGGAACACCAGAAGTTTTTCAGCAGCAGCACAGACCTCCGCTTCAATTCCGGAGGACGCAAAAAGCAAATCCAACACGAGCCCCTGCGAGCCGGTTCCGATTAGGGCAAGTCTTGCGGTTGCTAGGCGCTTTGCTTCGTCATGTTCGACTGTTGCGAACGTTTGGAAACCAGCCCTGTTCAAATGGTGAACAAGCGCCTCTGCCGTCTGATCGTCGGGCACTGCAACAGCCAGATCCAGGTCACGAGTAAAACGAGGTTCAGTACGCACCGACACAGCTAGCCCGCCCACCAGCACCCAAACCTGACGTTGCTCCTCGAACAGGATCGAAATCCGGCACAGAAGCATTTCCAGGGAGTTCATTGGTGATGATCCCTGACTCGTACGGCACCGGCGGTATCACCGGGCAGTGGGTCGCTCTCGCGGCGCATCCAAGCCCCCATCAACGCTAGCACCTTGTCCTCGGATGCATTGGGATTACGTCGGCGAAACGTCTGCCGCATCATGTCCAGCCCAGCATCCATCAACACAGCCGTAGTTGCCGCATTCTCCAAGTATCGATCCGTCTTCATTAGCTTTATTTTATCACTGAACGGTTGGCTTCGCAATTAAAAGAAGCCCGTTTAATGGCTTTACCAGTCCCAGATCGTTCAGATATTGATTGAAAGTTTATCCCGCCGGTGGTTGCTAACCTGTGCGTAGGTGTCCGCTTGCGGATCGCCGAGGTCTACATGGTGTTGCGTATGGCGAGACTTTCAATCAGGTAGGGCGAGACTTGTCGAGCCGGGGCGCTTAGTAAAGTCGATCCAGGCGCTTTCCTGCCCACACGGCTCGGCAAGCCTCGCCCTCCAAAAGATAAAATCCCGCCCCATTCTTCTGGAGGGCGAGACTTGTCGAGCCGGTGATGATCCCGATAGCAACAAGACGGCTCAGCAGGACGCTTCGCCCTACCTGAACTTCGTTCTGCATAAAACAAAAAACCACTTGATTAACTAGTTAATCAAGTGGTTTTGGCGGGCGGGACGTGGGCTTTCGCTATGTCCGCAATACTTTCTTGATCGTTTCGCACACATAGGCAAGCTCATCATCCGAAAGCCCCGGATAGACCGGCAAAGTCACAACGCCCTTCCAATGACGCTCAGCATTAGGGTAATCTTCAGGGCGAAGGGTATACTGCTCCCGATAATAGGTCATGCGATGCAGTGGTTTATAATGAACCGAGGTGCCAATGCCTGCCTCGTTGAGACGGTCGATGAACACCTGGCGCTCAATCGGACTCTTCTCATTCAATACCACACAGAACAGATGCCAAGAATGATCCTCGCGGGAACCGTTGCAGACCGGCAGATCCACGCCTTCCACATCGGCCAGATTCCGATAGTAGAATTCGGCGCAGCGTTGTCGTCCAACACGAAACTCATCCGCCCGCTCCAACTGCGCCAGGCCGATGGCGGCATTGATATCCGGCATATTGTATTTGAAGCCCGGCGCCACGACATCATATTCCCAACTGGCCTTCTTGGCGGTGAACCGATCCCAGATGTCGCGATTAATCCCATGCAACCTCATAGTCTTGACCCGCTTATAGATTGCCTCATCATCCGTCACCAACATCCCGCCTTCGCCAGTGGTGATAGTCTTGTTGGCATAGAAACTAAAGCAGGTGACATCGCCGAACGAGCCAATCATTTTTCCGTTATACCGCGACGGAAACGCATGCGCCGCATCCTCAATCAACTTGATCCCATATTTTTTACAAATCTCCACAATCCCCATTTTTTGCTGCCCACTGCCATCTGCCCTCTGTCCACTGGCTCCCCCCATCTCCGCCGCCTGACCGCCGAAATGGACGAGTACGAGCGCTTTTGCGCCAGGGTGTTGTTTTATGGCGGTTTCCAGGATTCCGGGAGTAACAAGGCAAGTGCCATACTCAACATCAAGGAACACAGGATCTGCACCCAGATAGCGGATCACCTCGGCGGAGGCGGTAAAGGTCATGGTAGGGACAAAGACCATGTCGCCAGGACCGATACCAAGGGCCTCAGCGGCTAGGTGCAAAGCTGCAGTTGCGGAATTGACAGCACAGGCATACTTGCCACCTACTTTTTCGGCAAACTGCTTTTCGAACTCGAAGCATTTACCGGCAGTAGTGAGCCAGCCGCTTTCGATAACCTCTTTGACGTATTTCAGTTCGTTGCCGGAACAATCGACTTTGGAGAAGGGAATTTTCATGAGGAAAATTTGAAAGTCGAAAGTTGAAAAAAAGAAATCTAAAGCAAAACCAGAGATTGCCGGTGGAAGATTTTCCTTATATTTCAACTTTCGCGTTTCTGCTTTCTATTTGCTGATTATTTTTCGTTCTTTTGATCATCGTTGTAAGGATTGCTATCAGTTCGCTTGATTCACATTCCAGCGGTTTGGTCGACACGGGGTCGACGCCACATTCTTCCCGTAGAAGTTCCAACCACAGGATTGACTCGTCGGCTTCCTGAAGCGCGCCGCCAAGTTTGGACACGAACTCATCGCGCGATCAAGCCCGTGCAGCTTCGCGGATTTGGGCGGCCACTGATGTGCCAGAGCGGAGCGGTTGCTTGCCAATGACCCTGACCTCTTCCCGCGACTTAGGAAGTTGCACATAAAAGCGGATAATCTGAGCCGCATAACGTTTAGTGCGCCCTCGAAATTCTTCCGACAACCGCCCTTTTTGTTTCGGTTCAATTTCCATTTTCACTTTAAACGTTTTCTGCGTTCAATCCTCAAGTTTCAGTGTTTCTGTTTTCAACTTTTAGTTTTTCTGAAAACTGCCCACATCGTTTTCAATAGAATCCCGATATCGCCCAAGAAAGAGCGGGATCGGACATACTCCTCATAAAGGTCGAGCTTATGGGGGAGAATCTCCTCGCAATAAGTTTTTTCCGGATCCGAGGATCGGGCAAGGATCTCTTCCTCATTTCGGTAGACAATCGAGGCCGGATCGGTAATCCCGGGCCGCACCGTTAACACATGAGCCCAGCGCACCGGATAAGCATCAACCCACTTGCGAACCTCAGGGCGGGGGCCGACCAGCGACATATCGCCTTTCACAACGTTCCAGAGTTGAGGCAATTCATCAATTTTATTCTTTCGCAGAAGTTTTCCGAGGTGAGTCACCCGTGATGCATTGCCGGCATCAAAAGATCCCTTCTCAGCCCCTTTCTGAACGCGCATGGTTCGGAGTTTGTACAATGTGAAATTCGAGCCAGACAAACCCACGCGAAGTTGACGAAATAGTATTGGAAAGCTCCCTGTTGCAGCCGCCAATACCCAGATGAACAATAGAAGTGGACTCAAGACGACCAAGCCGACCAAAGATGCGATGACATCAAATGCGCGTTTCATTTCTGTATCCAACAAAGCCAGTGAGTTCGAAGGAACGGAAACGCATTCAGCAAAGTGTACAATCCCGCATGGATCGGCGCGACGGCCCGTGCAAGTGGCGGCGCCAGAGTAATCCGCTTGCCCTGTATGCAACCTTCCGGGAATAATCGCTCAATCTGTTGGAAAGAAACTCCACGCACATCGGGATTGCGTGGGTTATTGTACATAAAATTGTACCAAAGGATGCCGCCGCCAGGGCGCACCAGTTGCCACATCAAACGCGCTAGTTTCTGGCGGAACTCCTGATCAAGAATAGAAGAAAACACCGTTGACTGGAGTACAATGTCAAAAGAAGAGGCTTCAAGGGAAAGCGTTGTTGCATCGCCAGGGATGATGCGTACGGCGGCTGGAAGTGATCTTCGCGCCTGTACACAGCGATCTTCGAGCAGGTCATTACCTACCAGGTTCTCGGGTTGAAACCCCAAAGAGAGCAAATAGTGGAGATTTGCGCCCGTTCCGCACCCGACTTCCAGAACCTTCTTGTCGCCAAGCGGCGGCAGACCCACACGCTTGAGCAAACGAACAATTGCCCGGTGTTTCTCCTGTTGCGTCATCATGACGTCGTGAGCGAGCGGGGAGTAGCGGTCGTGAGGCAGATTCTGGCGCCGCGCGTACCGCTCCCGAATCCGGTCGCATTCTGGAATGGAAGAAGTCGGGGTGTTCATTGATGCGATTCCTTCCGTGGCTGACTGTCCCGGGTCAGGACTGTGGCTCCACGCCGGGGGCCGCGCTTAAGCACGATGAAGTCCAGAACCCCGTGGAGGAACCCAATTCCGTACCCGAAATGATAGGCAGCGAAAACAGCAGGCAGAATCGGGGCTAGTCGCCATTCCGACTTCCCGGCGGTGATCAGTGACGCGAGCAACACGCAGCCGCCATAGCAGCCCACCGCGGCCATTCCCACCCATCTGGCTAAAGCCCAAAAGGGGCTGACAAGTACGCAAGCCATCAACCCAGCCACAAACAACCCGGGCACGAGGTGACGAATGGATGCCGGTAAGCGGTGTTTCTGGATCACCCGCACTTTCCAGTAGCCATATTGATAGTACTGACGAAAGAGCGCTCTGAGCGAACTCCGGGGGGTATACCAACTCTTAATTCGTGGCGACTGCCACACTCGTCCGCCGCCACGGATAATCCGCAGGTTATGTTCGTCATCTTGATTCCGAACTAGTTCTTCATCAAATAATCCGAACTTCCTGAAGGTTTCGATTGGCCAGCATCCGAGATAGACAGTATCAACCGGCCCGGTGTATTCCAGCCTGTGTCCACGTGCTCCGCCGACTGCAAACGGCGACTGGAACGCCGCGGCAATGGCTTTAGAAATGTAACCCTTGCCCCGTGCCACCCAGGGGCCGCCTACATTATCAGCACCGGTCTCTTGATGAATAGTGACACACTGCTTGAGATAGTCTTGGGCATAGATCGTGTGGGCATCCATTCGAATGATGACTGAACCCTTAGCTGTGGCTATGGCGGCGTTAAGCCCGGCGGGTGTCCGTCGCATAGGATTGTCAATTACTTTGAGGCGGGGGTGGCGGACTTGAAGCTCGGCCAAGATATCGCGGGTACCGTCATCTGACATGCCATCTGCCACGATTATCTCATATTCACCTTCAGATTGTTCCTGAGAAAAAATACTGGAAATCACAGCACTAATATATGCAGCCTCATTACAGACTGGAATAATGACTGAGACAAAAGGCGATGGATTCATTTTATTTTTAGGCATAACTCATGAGCTCGCAACAACTGATTTCCAATCGTCTCCCAAGAAAAATGTTCCCTGTGTACTTCGCGCCCAGCTTCGATCAGACGAGTTCTTAGACTCTGATCGGCGCAAATACAGCGCATGGCTTCAGCCAATTCCGCGGGTTCATCAGCCATCAAGCAGTTGATTGCGTTTTTCGCAGGCAATCCTTCACCCATTAGAGATGTCCCTATTGCCGGCCAGCCATTAGCCCATGCCGTAATCAAACGGATTTTTATCCCCCCACCACAACGCATGGGAATGATGACAGCGGCACAAGCTTCGGCCACCACCTGCAGATTCTCAACAAAACCACAAACTTCTATTCCCTGATTAATCCACGGGTGTAGTTTTGCGCGCCCCGATGCGGAAATAGAACCGACAATGCTAAGGCGAGCGCCAGGAATCAATGAGCGCACCCGTGGCCAGACCTCCCTTAAGAACCACACCAGACCCTCCATGCGTGGAGGCCAATCAAGGCTACCCATGTGCAAGAAATGTGGCTTGATTACACTCAATTGAGGAATCTGTGCTCCCGCTGTTACCGCAGAACCAGCTTGGACAGTGAGCATGGGCGTATGAGGAGCCATCGCTTGTAATAAAACGCGATCATCCTCCGATATAGGTAAGCAAAGATCTGCAGCGCGACACCAATCGCCTTCGACATCACGTAAACGAACGGCTTCCCTCTTCCAGATGAGATATTGGAGGCCAAATTTCATCGTATCCGCCATCCGTTGACAAATGGCGTATTCAACATTTTGTGCGCGCATAACAACCTTTGCGCCGCATTGCTGCCTGATGGCTAACGCATTCGTCATGTGAAAAGAGCCGGATGATTGGATCAAATCAAAAGGCCATTGGGCATAGAGTTTTGTCGCCATAGTTACTATTTTCGGTGACGCCCACTTGCATGACACAAACGGTTGCCCTCTCGCCACCGCTTCTCCGAGAGCGATAAAGGGTTTCCATCGAGGCATTTTTACAATACCAGCCAACACTGACTCGGGGTAGTCTGTTTGATGGGCTTTACCATCATCCAACAGAATGACCCGCACATCCACGTCAAGTCTTCTCAGCTGATCAATGGCGCCGAAGGTGTCCGTAGCATATCCGCTATCCGGTGGGATAGCGTGTCGTGTGGCGAGCACTAACAATCTGTAACGTGCGTTCATCCGTTTATAGTCTCTCTCTATTGGGAAAAATGCCGATGCCTGGCTGGCCAACTTGATTCCTCCGATTCATGAAGCCCCCCAATTGTTTTGTGGGCCTCGGGTTTATTGGCAGGCCTCTCAAATTACGAGATAAGCGAGGTTTGAACACATAATTCGCAACATCCCAACGGGCAAGACCGAGACCCATTACCACCCAGAGCAGCAGTTCTCGCTGGGCTCCTATCGTAACACCCGTCACCCCCCATGCAAACAGACTAAACAGTATTGCCATCATTCTCTTTTTCACTTCCCTGAAGCCTGCATCTGACGGGCTTCTCATATACTGCCATTGTCTGCGAATGACGCTACCTAGTATAAGAAGGAATGGAATCATTCCGAGGATTCCATAACATGCCAAAATATCGACGTAGGAATTATGAAACCCTTCCTCTAAGGGGCCGATTCCAACTAGCGGATGACGTAAATACTCCGCTAAACCGTCCGCTGCAATCGCCCACCGGTCACGGGATTCCGCCGTGGCTACATCGTGCAATGAGGTACCTTTCATCGTCATTCTACTGAGCGTACTTCCCCACAGGGGACTCAATATCAGCCCCCCGACAATCATGACACACAGCATCAGCCATATTCGCATCGTTTCGCTACGCCATCGTCTCCCTACCATAAAAATGGCCCAAGCACTCATAGTAATCAGCATGACTACCAACCCAATTCGGGATCCGGTCAGCAGCACCCCGGAACACAAAACGACAAGGATGGCACCTGTCAAAAACAAGGTCTTTAATGAGGCGCCCGCCCGCATGTAAGCAAATTGTGCGAAAGGCAAAGCCATGTTCATCTTGAGCGCTGCGTAATTAGGATCCCTTTCTATTCCATTTATTCGAGTATATTCATGCCCTTGAATGTGGATCGCCCCGGCGGCGAACGCCGCATCAGGAAACAATGACGTGAGGATCGCCGCCAGCGCAGTCAGTGCACTTGCTAGCAGCGCGGCATAGGCAAGCATTTCCCAGTCCTTCCAGGTCTTGGCCGCAATGGCTACAGTCCCCATAATTCCTAGCCGAAACAAATAACCAATTACTTGAACCATGCCGCCTTCATCCATATCATGAATCAATGAAGGAATGACGACTAGGCCGCACACACCGCCTGACAAGAGCATCACTATTGCAAATGGAACACGTGGCGTAGAGGCCCGACTTAAGTGCACAAGCATTATGGGTGCCAAAATCGCTAATAACACCTGAAACAGCGTGACCGGCCCAGCCTTTACACTTTCTTGTATCCAGTCAATATTGGTTGCAAGGATGAATGCTATAACCATTACTGGAATGTTCAACTGTTTCACGAATGCGCTCATAAATGCTCTGATTATTTAAGTTTATCAACTCTAAAGGATACTTGGTCGCCCCTCTTCATTTTGCATTTAGGAACACTTGGCGCGCAGTATCCTGCAGATTTCCGGAACCTGGGTAGACGCAAGATATCGCCTATCCACTGCCCCCCATGATCTACCTCCTGTCGCTCGGGATTTGAATGTGCTGATAATCCACGAAGCTGCGCATTCTGTTTCGAAGGCGTTTTTGATCACCAGGCCTGGTATCCCTGAATCAACAATGCGGGCATGGTCTGCGATATCAGTCACGATGACAGGCAGCCCGCAAGCCATCGCCTCCAGTAGAGCTATAGAAGTGCCTTCCCATTTTGAAAGCAGGAGAAAGAAATCCGCCAATCCAAGATATTGACCCATGCCCTCATGGGGCACACTCCCCTCGAACTGTACACCGTCCTCGACACCAAGATTCCTGGCCACAGATTCAAGATTATTCCGTTCTGAACCATCACCGATCAGGATCAGCCTTGCCTTTGGATACGCCTTTCGTACACGTGCGTAGACATGAATGATGCGATCGATTTGTTTTTCGGGAACAAGTCGCGCCACCGACAAAAGGATTGGGTCTTCACTCATGCAATCCGCTGCCGCTCGGCGGCTCATGCATATACCGTGAACGAATTCATCATCCATAAAAGTGGGTATATGTACGAGCTTGCCACCATGTTGGGGGTATCTTCGCTGAAATCCCCGCAATCCCTCGTGACTTACCATTATCACGGCCGCAGCTTTTCTGACAGCAAGCCAGTCAATCAACCGTAGCCAGAGATACAGTTTCCAACCACGAACACTCGCAATCTCTGGAGGATTCCATCCGTGCATGACCACAACGATGGGTGGCCATTTATTGCCGAATAAGAAAGGAATAACGAAATCGTTTTGATGCACGAACAGGACATCGGACTCCTGCGCCAGTTTTAGCCGATCACCCCATAAACGCACACTATCCCGGATTCGCGCTGGTAAACGTTTGGTAATCCATGATTCACGTTCACTCCCGCGGGAAGATGCCAAGGTGGCTATCCGGGATTGGTCATTTCGGGGCGTCCACACTTTGCACGTAACCCCTGTAGCATTTCTAAGGAATGACCTCAGATAGGCGGCTATTCCGTTTGCCTTGTCATCTAGAACAATATCCGTAAGGATAGTTACTCGAACAGACTTCACTTGAACAATTCCTTTCCCAATGCGGAAGCATAAAGTTCATTAAGGTTGCAAGCAGTGTTGACGAGTGTCAGTTCTTTTTCAATATGCTCCCTCAATGGAGGAACTTTGGGCGCATTCCATGCTTTCTTGAGGCCAGCGGCAATGGACTGAACAGAACTAGGGTCGACATACCAGGCCATCGTTCCGAAATAGTCCAGGCCACCTCCATGTTTCGTTACAACAACTTTCGCGCCAACCGCTCCCGCTTCCAGTGCCGCAAGTCCGATCCCCTCGGTCATGGATGGCAATGCGAACACCCGGCACTGCGCCATCGCGGAAAGTATCGCCGCCCGATCTGAAATCCGGCCACAATAGCGAACCAACGAAAAAGACTTGAGCGCGGCCCGTACTCGCCGTCCGTGTAACGAATCGCCAAGTGAACCGACCAGGATCAGAGGTAACTGGGCATATTGACAGGCCTTCATCAGCCCGATGACATTCTTCCTTTCATTGGCAAGATCCCCTACAAAGAGAACAGACTCACCGATCCCTTGCACAACGTTTTCAGTGCTGATCCTGCAAGACAAAACATCATCGGCAATGGCAGTTCGCACAATGTGTATGGGTTTGTCGCTTACACCAAGCCCTCTTTTCACCCGCCGTCCTTCGTCCGCGGACATCACGCAAACACCGTTTGAAAGTCTGCATATTTCCTGCGCAGCACCAAGATGGCTCCGATAGTATCCACCAAACAGGCGGTCACCGCATGCCACAGCGCGCAAGGCGATCGCAGGAAATGTTTTGTCTAGTATCGGAGATACGACAAAGCGGATTCCCTTCTCGCAAAGGGCGTTGGCCACCCCCAGCATGCTTCCGTCACAGGGCGCCATATGCACCAGATCTACCGATGTCCAGTCTGTCTCGGCCCAAAGAGAGAACAATCTGACGTCGTGCCCAACGCTTTCCGCTGCCTTTGCGTATGTGCGAAACAAACGCAGAACACCGCCAGCTTCTCCCGGCAAACCACAGTTGATTGATACAATATAGAGTATGCGTAAATTCATGTATAGAGTTCAGCTCCCTGGTGACAGTGCCACGCCCTCTTTCCGCCAATGCCATGGGGCACTTAACTGGTTTGCTCTTTCAACGGCAGAGATGGCGATTCGCCCGATTCGATAAGACAGGAGGCTGAGGCACCCCGTAAGCCCATAAACGCCGAATCGATCACGGAGCGGAAGGTCCTTGAATAATTTCCACCCTTTTTCATATTGACCGGCTTGCGCGAGAAAAAAAATCGTCCTATACCGGTATAAGGTTGCAAACGCGCGTGCACTTTTATGAAGACTCGTCGGGATAAGTTCCCTGTCTCTCCAGTCGCGGTATGTCGTCATAACATCAGGGTTTGCCACAGCGGTTCCTGATGTTCCACATGCTTCATGATAGATTGAGAGGCATTCGGGAATAAATGCAACAGGCCCGCTCAAAGCAAGACGCATCCACGTGTCCAAATCTTCGCCATGGGTTCTCCCTACAGGGAAACCGCCGATCTTAATCAAGGTGTTTTTGGAAGCAACTACTGCGCTCGAGCACATTCCTGTCCCGGCATTAGACAGGCAGAATCCAAAATAATCCTTGAGAATACCTTCTTTTCCCCTAATGGACTGGATGACGGGTTCTATTTCCATTCCTTTCCTGAAATTAGTAAAGGAGGCAACGAGACCAAAGTGCTTCGAATGCGCCGTTAAGTTCGCCTCGAGGAATCGGGGCATCCATTCGTCATCCGCATCAAGAAACGCGACGAATTCTGAAGACGCCGCTTCCACGCCCCGGTTCCGCGCTGCGCTAACGCCTGCGTTGGCCTGCCGTATCAACCGGATCCGGGAATCATGAATGCCGAACACAACAGCCGCCCCGCCATCCGTGGACCCATCGTCCACAACGACAATCTCAGAATCTTGAACGGTCTGCGCGAGGACGGAGCGCAAGGCTCTTTCGATGTGCCGTTCCTTGTTGAACAGGGGGATGATGACGGACAAACAGGCCATGGTTCAATTCCGTTGAGTTGTTATAAAAATAATCACAAAAATCATGCTATTGCCAGTTCCGATCCAAGGACTGCCAGTTTCGCCGGGATTGTTCCAACGCGAACGAGACAGGCAGGAGCCCCCGGGTATTCTGATCCATGATTTCATGGAGTAGTGAGAGTCCCCGGCGGCGCGAGGTGTCCTGGACATCGAGATATTTTTCCTCCTTGATCATGCTCATCCACTCCCTGCATTTTTCGTGGTACGGAATCAACAGGCAAGGCGTTCCCATAGTGTAGGCAAAAACAGCAGCATGCAGCCGCATGGCGATCATCACCGCGAGTTTTCCGACGCTCTGCATCAGCGCGACGGGGTTCCCGTCGTAACGGCGGAGGCTGATCCGGTCCTGATTATATCCGCCCATGGCCTGGAGGCGTTCTAGGATTTCATTGTCTCCCCAAACCGGGTGGTCATTGAACGAAAACAGAACCACCCTATCGAACATCCTGGACGCCAGTGCTTCATCTATGAGCGCAACAAGGCAAGTCAGCCTTTTTTCTTCCATGTCCCTGTTCTCACCGACGTGTCGTTCATAATAACACAACGAGATGCCGAGAATCCGGTCGCGTTCATGGGCCGGGATGACCGGGATGTCATGCAGGAAGCGTCCCTGGATCGCCAGGTCGAATGTCACTTCAAACGGGCAGGCAATTCGAAGCCGTTCCAGCCGTTCATAACTTTTCTGGTCCCTGACGCCAATGAAGGAAAAACGATTTAGCAGGTCACGGCAATTCGCCTCCGCCCTCGGATCCTTGAACGGGCCTATGGATACTCCGATCGCGGCAGCCCGGCAGTCGCGATTGCGCCGCAGCACGCGAATCCATTTTTCGAGGTAGTCCGAACTGTGAAAATTAGATCCTCCCGCGAACAGCAGGGCGTCGAGTCGGCGTGTTTCCGTCCATTCCCAGAAACAGTTCACCCGCCTGCGGTAGATTCCCTGCAGCGAGCCGGACGGCAACGGCAAGCTTCCCTGCAAGGTCCATCTTGCTGCGGCCTGGGGATAATAGGTCCGCACGCCCCAGCAGGCGACATCGGCAAAGGCGTCATCGCCGGCATTTGAATAACCGTAATAGCCTGCAACCAGCATTTTTTTGATCGGTTCATTCGGCATGGGTCGTGGCATTTTCGAGGGTGGTTGCAGTTGGGTTCATGGGGTGCTCTTTTTTATCCGAGAAAGCGATCCGGGCGGAGTTCGTTCCGCGCCGACAGCAGTGCCCTGGCCAATTCAAGGTTCTTGTCGATCACTTCCGACAGGGCGTCTGCATTCGTCACGGGCTTGAGTTGTTGGTACCAGGACGGACGTACAGGTTCGACTCGCTTCCGAAGATGAATACCTTTGCGGGAGGCAATCCAAAGTCGATTTGCCAACCTTGCCCGCTTTTGCTCAACCACGCCGACTTGGCTTGCAATCGCCTTGTCTATCGTCAAGGGGCTCATGGCGATTGTGCCCTGCGCAATGCCATCCTCAAGCAACTGCTTTGCCGTCTGGGATCTGGCAAGGACAACACTTGTTCCTCGACTGTCAGACACATATTCCGGTAACCAGGGATCCATAAAAGTGACATCCGTCACTTCGGCAAAGATGTCATCACAAAACGGGCATGCCCACAGCGTGAACATACCGGAACACCAGGTTTCGGCATATATGCCGCCCCCCCACACACACATACCGTCTACCCCGGTTCGCGTCCTTGTTTTCATCTCAAAGTTGCTGGCCGATCGATCGGGGTTCTTTGATCGAAAAGTCAGGGTGGTTACTTCTTTTGGATCAAGTCCCATATGACTGATCAGATAATCAGCAAAGAACTTCGACTTCATCTGTCCGCATACAAGACCGGCGAGCACAACAATTCGTTGCTTAAGAAGAGGAATTCGCTGTGAAGCAAGACGCATCGCTTTGGCAAAACACGGTAGTGTCATCACAGCATATCTTCCGTTATTCTGCAAAATATGACGAAGCACTGTGGACAGTTCGACGGGATAGTAGGCAGACTTGGCGGTGCCGTGAACCTCCTCGGGCGTCGAGAGTACAGCAAACTCGAAAAGACGTTCCGCATCGTTTTTTGGTCGTACGCAGATCACATGGTCGACCACCTTTTTTTCAAGCAAGTCTGCCAGAAACCAGCTGGCCAATCCGCCTGAAGCGCCCCGCTCACGGTATCCTTTGTTTGCGTGCCCAGCATAAGCGTTTAAATAGTAGCCCGTTTCGGAAGTGTGCTGAATTTTGTCAATGGAACAAAATAATTCTGGCGCTTCTGGGTTTGTGGGGGGATTTTTCATTGATCAAGAACGGGGTTGAGGTTTAGGCCGCCAAAATGAAACAGGATGTCAGTCTTAAGTCGCTCCCGGTTTCTGTAGCCGCAGGCTTTTTGAATCAGCAGCTGGATG
>JBBQNS010000083.1:0-16939 GCA_038330175.1 Kiritimatiellia bacterium | reverse complement strand
CCCTGCTCATGAGGCGCGTTACCGATATGTCGTTGAAGCCAAGTTGGTCGGACCGAAAGGAACCATGTTTGCTCTGATGACAGAGTTCAGGGACATGTTTAACTGTTAGCTTTGTAACTTCATTTTCGTTTATTCTTGCGGTTTCTGGCGGTAATCTTTTTTTCTTTTTTTTGCCAGCTGTAACTTTGATCCAAGCTACTTTAAGTCTAATTGCAGGTGCTGTGCTGTGGCCGTATATGTACTGGTGTTTTAAAGGCAAGATGTCTGTTAAAGTTATCGCGAAACTATTGATTGCCTCTATAGTGCTTATTTGGGTTTTAACGTATTTAGATCCGCGGGTTGGGTTAATTGGTGCTTTCTTTTATTGGTTGATATCTCTACTCGCGATTCGAATGTTACGCAGTTATTTGTTACGAACATAATTGGCGTCATGCTTTTCCCTTTTCTGGCGTCATAGCGATTTGATGGAAATGGCCCATTGGCATCGAGTTTAGTGGCCGAATAACCGTACCCTGATCGCATCGTTAGATGAATATTGAACAGCATTGAATCTTCAGTTTTTAGGTGGCATAGTCAGTTCTGTGAATTTACCAAGGGCCAATCAATCGAGAGTGGATGAGTCAAAAATTGTGGGCTATTTACTTTCTAGCGATCATCCCGATGGTGGATCCAAGGCAAGATTCTTTGAGCGTTTCGGGTTCCGTTCCTCCGAATGGCTGGTTTTGGCCCAGGCCCTGAAAGAACATGGACGGGTAAATGCTGTTTCGAATGTGGTGGAAACAGGCTACGGGAGACGGTATAGTGTGGATGGTTCATTGCATTCACCTGATGGTCGGAATCCGGTTATTAGAACTATATGGATTGTGGAGCAGGGATTGGATGAGCCAAGGCTGATTACAGCTTTTCCGCTTGAGGGGCCAAAATGATAGAAGAACATGACAGAGTAGTGCTGATGGTCGATCGCTTGGAGCAGGGACTGCTGTCCGGCGATATCGGTACGGTTGTGCATATCTACCGGGGTGGCCATGCGTATGAGGTGGAGTTCGTTGCGTTGGATGGCGAAACGGCCGGGATTGTGACCGTCGCGGGACGGGATGTTCGCCCTGTTGGCCACGAAATCGCCCATGTACGTCCTTTTGCGGTGGTCTGATCCATAACCTGGCCAACCTGCCCCCCCCTGGCTCCGACCTAGTCAGGGGACAATTTCGGTGTAACTTATTCGAAGTTAACTCCTAACGGTCAACCTCGCTCAATTGTCAGGAAAAATTAAGTATGGATGAAACAGAGTGTTATAATCGTAGCTGTGTAACCATAGTCTCCTGCACCGGCCTCTAATTCACATGGGCTACTTCCTCACATCTTCTGACGACGTTAAACCCTGAAGGGCCGAAACCCCATACCCCCGATCCGCCGAGGCAGTATCAGGCTACAGATATTTTATGCCTCAGGCGGGGAGGTGGATCAACCGGGGAAAGCGCCGGTCAAAGCTGGCGTGAGATCAAGGTGAAAGTCCTAAACAAGAAAGGAGTGAGCAACTCTACTTGAACCCGAGTCATGCCTCGACGACCCGTAAGGGCGTGGGGAAGCGTTGACAGGGGAAAATGCAGGCGAGGTATTGAGATCCGAAATCGTCCACACCCGATTAGCCATGTGAAAGTCTCTCAATTATTGCATGACATGGACTACAGTTTGCAAAGCAATCGCAAAATGGAGGAGGGAGAAGATCACCCTGACCGGGACGCACAATTCCGCCACATCAACACTCGAGTCAGACGCGCCATGACGCTTGGCCAGCCGGTTATTTCAGTGGATACAAAGAAGAAAGAAGTGCTTGGGAACTTCGATAACAAAGGGCAACAGTGGCGAAAAGCCAAGTCGCCGCGTCCCGTGAACGGTCAGGACTTCGCTGCACCCGAGCTTCCTCGTGCCTATCCTTACGGCATCTTTGACATGGGGCTGAATACAGGCTTTGTGAATGTGGGGACGGATCATGATACGTGGAGTTTTGCAGTAGTGTCCATTCGGGGCTGGTGGCACCACGAAGGACGCATGCTGTATCCTAAGAGCCAGGAATTGCTGATCACGGCAGATGGAGGCGGTAGCAATGGATACCGGTTACGGCTCTGGAAACTGGAATTGCAGAAACTAGCGGATGAGACGGGCCTTTCGATCTCGGTTTGTCATTTCCCGCCCGGTACGAGCAAGTGGAATAAAGTTGAACACCGCCTATTCTCGTTTATTTCATCGAACTGGAGGGGTGAACTTCTTACCGATTATGAAACCATCGTTAGCTTGATCGCCCACACGACAACCGCCAAGGGTTTGTCAGTCACTTGTCGGTTGGATCGCAGGCGGTATCCCTCCGGACGGAAGGTGTTACGTCCCACATTGTGACCGTACGCCGTTCCCGAATTAAACCTGATAAAAACGGCATCGATTCCTGCGATACGATCGTAAAAGGAGCCCATTCCCGTCGTATAATTTTTCCTAATTTGCCGATCCCGTCGTAAAAATTTAATGCCTCTACGATAGGATTGGGCAAGTGGCTAAATCTGATTTCCTCCTTTCTAGCCAATGCGGTCGTATGTTTTCAAGTAGCTTACGATGGCTCTGGTGCACTGTGAGCTATGAGTAGAGTCATGGCCTCGTTGAATGTGACGCCACGGATCTTTACGAAAAAATCTATGGCGTTACCGGACTGGCCGGTATCGGGACAGTTCCAGTAATGCTCCTTGATGATGATCTCGTTGGCCAGGCCGGTAATGGCATAGTTGTCATCCGGGCGGGGGAGAAGCCGGTACCCGAGTTTTTCGAGTACCGGCTTGAGCTGAATTTGGCGCGCCCTGCGGATTTCCGCCTTCGTCCAGGAACTACGGCGTGACAAGTCAGATCGGGGCCAGGTCATGGTCTTTTCTCCAGTGGGGTTGCATGAGGACACGGTTGACCTGGTCAATGCCGATAACCTGTTTTCGATCTCGGACAGCCTCGAGCATAGCTGAGATGCAGAGGTTGCGGGGGCGCCTGAGGAGGCCTTCAGATGAGCGCACAATGAGGCCTATGGCATCTTCGCTGAAGGCATTATGCCCCAGGCTAAAGTGAGGCGCTTGTTGTCTTTGGACGCGATGGAGCGTCTTGTGGTTAGTGTGAAAAAAATGTCGCGTGGAAAGCCATAGTTTCAATTTACAGTCTGACCCCGTCACGCTGCAATTTACAGTCTGACCCCGTCACGCTGAAGCTAACCCCTCACCTCAATCCTCTCCCGCAAGGGGAGAGGAGGCATGCTAAGTCTGTTCCCTCGCCCCTTGCGGGAGAGGGTTAGGGGGAGGGGGCGTTGCACCTGATCAGGCGCACGCCGAAAAATGTGCCAAATAGTCAGAATGGTGAGAAATCAGAAGCGCCTGGTCTGTTCCGGAAAACGCCTTAATCCTATTTGACAAAATTTTAACTGATTGTTGACGGGATAGGGTTGGGTCATGTATTGTTTCTAGTCCGTTCAGACGGAGAGGCTATTGCGGGAGTAATACTTGCGCAAGAGCTGGGTTAAAATAGTCAAATAAAGGAGTAAAAGATGTCGATTAAAGTAGGTATCAATGGATTCGGACGTATTGGTCGTATGGCCTTTCAGGCCCTTTGCGATCAGGGGCTTTTGGGTAAGGCAATTGATGTCGTCGCCGTCGTCGATGTTTCGACGGATGCGGACTATTTTGCCTATCAGATGAAGTATGACTCGGTGCATGGTCGCTTCAAGCACACGGTCACCACTGAGAAGAGCAATCCTGCTTCAGAAGAAGCCGATCTGATCGTTGTCAACGGTCACAAGATCAAGTGCGTCATGGCGACCAAGTCACCTGATCTGCTTCCTTGGAAAGCCTTGGGTGTGGACTATGTCATCGAGTGCACCGGGTTGTTCACGGATTCCGAGAAGGCCAAGGGCCATCTGGCTGCGGGTGCCAAGAAGGTTATTATCTCTGCGCCTGGCAAGGGTGAAGTGAAGACCATCGTGATGGGCGTAAACGAAGGCGAATACGACACCGCGAAGCACGCGATTGTGTCTAATGCGTCTTGCACCACCAACTGCCTGGCCCCTGTGGTCCATGTGCTGTTGAAGGAAGGCTTTGGCATCGAGACGGGGTTGATGACCACCATTCATGCTTATACCGCGACCCAGAAAACCGTTGACGGTCCCTCCAAGAAGGACTGGCGTGGTGGTCGTGCGGCGGCTCAGAACATCATTCCTTCCACCACCGGTGCCGCGAAGGCCGTGGGGGAAGTGTTGCCCGCCACCAAGGGCAAGCTGACCGGAATGGCGTTCCGCGTTCCGACGCCGGACGTTTCTGTGGTTGATTTGACCTTCCGCACAACGAAGGACACGTCGATCGAGGAGATTGATGCGGCCCTCAAGAAGGCCTCTGAGACCTATCTCAAGAACATCCTGGGCGTGGCGACGGAAGAGTTGGTTTCGACCGACTTCATCCATGATCCCCGTTCCTCGATCTATGATTCGCTGGCCACGTTGCAGAACAACCTGAAGGGTGAGAAGCGCTTCTTTAAGGTCGTGAGCTGGTACGACAACGAGTGGGGTTACTCCAATCGCGTTGTTGAATTGGTCCAGTACATGGCCAAAAAAGACGGCGTAAAGTAATTCAATTACTTGGTTAGTCGCTTAGGCTGTTAGACTGTCAGGGAGCAAGGTGTAATACCTGCTTTTCTGCGGTCTACAGCCTAAATTCATTTTTTTTATGTTTGTTTAAGTTGTGGAGATTGACTCATGAAGAAAACCGTACGTGATGTAAACCTGAAGGGGAAACGCGTTATTATGCGCGTGGACTTCAATGTGCCGCAGGATAAAGTGACCGGTGCCATCTCGAACACCAAGCGCATCGAGGCGGCGTTGCCGACCATCAAATATGCCTTGGATCAGGGCGCATCGGTAGTGCTTATGAGTCATTTGGGTCGTCCTGATGGCAAAGTGATTGCCAAATTTTCGTTGAAACCAGTGGTTGAAGCCCTTGAAAAATTGCTGGGTAAGCCTGTGAAATTCTTGACTGATTGCGTCGGCCCCGCCGTTGAAGCCGCCTGTGCCGCCGGCACGGTGAAGCCTGGCGATGTGATTTTGCTTGAGAACCTGCGCTTCCATATCGAGGAAGAAGGCAAGGTCAAGAATGAAGACGGGACGTCTACCAAAGCCGATCCCAAGGCGGTTGAGGCCTTTCGTGCGAGCCTCAGCAAGTTGGGTGATATCTATGTGAATGATGCTTTTGGTACCGCGCATCGTGCCCACTCTTCGATGGTCGGCGTGAATCTGCCCGAGAAGGTTTCGGGATTCCTGATGGAGGCTGAACTGAAAGCCTTTACCGCCGTTCTGGATAATCCCAAGCGCCCGCTGCTGGCCATTCTGGGTGGCGCTAAGATCGCGGATAAAATTCCATTGATCAACAATCTGCTGGATACCGCCAATGAGATCATCATCGGTGGGGCGATGGCCTTTACTTTTAAAAAAGTTCTTAACAATATGGAAATCGGCTCCAGTCTTTTCGATCCCGAAGGCGCCAAGATGGTAAAGGACTTGATGGCGAAAGCCGTGGTCAAGAACGTCAAAATCCACCTGCCGGTGGACTATATCTGCGGCGACAAATTTGCCGACGATGCCAATGTTATGGCGGCGGATGACGCGTCCGGAATCAAACCCGGTTGGCTGGGGCTGGACGTCGGGCCGAAATCGAACATCCTTTTCTGCGACGCCATTGCGCGTGCCAAGACGATTGTCTGGAATGGGCCTGCGGGCGTGTTCGAGATGGAGAAGTTCGCCACAGGTACCAAGGTCATGGCCGATGCCATTGCCAAGGCGACTGCGGCCGGTGCCGTGACAGTGGTCGGCGGCGGAGACACCGCTACGGCCGCCAAGAAATTCAAGGTGGTTGACAAGGTGACCCATTGTTCAACCGGTGGTGGGGCAAGTCTGGAATTCCTGGAAGGCAAAGTGCTGCCGGGTGTAGCCGCCTTGAACGATAAGTAATAATTTGTAATCGGGTGGGAAAAAATGGTATCTCATCACCCTTAACGAACAACCCTCTATCAAGATTGTGTATCGAACTATGCGCAAGAAAATCGTTGCTGGTAACTGGAAAATGAACAAGCTCACAGGGCAGGCCGCTGAGTTGGCTGTAGCCTTGAAGGCAAAATTTGCTGATAAGTCGGATGTGGAAGTCGTGCTGTGCCCGACCTTTACCGCCTTGAAAACCGTTTCCGACATCATTAGCGGATCGCAGGTCAAGCTGGGTGGCCAGAATATGCATTGGGAGAAGGACGGAGCCTTTACCGGTGAAATTTCAGCCGATATGCTGCGTGATGTCGGTTGCCAGTATGTGATCCTCGGTCACAGTGAACGTCGCCAATTTTTTGGTGAGACGGATGCCGCCGTGAGCCGCAAGGTGAAGGCGGCCTTGGCTGCCAATTTAACCCCCATTGTGTGTGTGGGCGAAACACTGGAACAGCGCGAAGCCAACCAGACTGAAGATGTGGTAACGACCCAGGTGACCAAGAGCTTGGCCGGCCTTGACGAGACCAGCTTCCGACGCATTGTGGTCGCCTATGAGCCCGTGTGGGCCATCGGAACGGGCCGTACGGCGAGTCCGGCACAGGCGCAGGAAGTGCACGCACTGATCCGTCGCGTTCTCTCCAAGATGTGTAATCCCGGCGCGGCGCAGGCAGTCCGTATTCAGTACGGTGGTAGCATGAAGCCTTCTAATGCCAAAGAATTGATGTCCCAGCCAGATATTGATGGCGGGCTGATTGGCGGAGCTGCGCTGGATGCCGCTTCGTTTATTGCCATTGTTGAAGCAGCGGTTTGAAACAGGTGATTAGTTTCGTAAACGGAAGGTGAACTATGGGTGGTTTTTTATACGGTTTTTTGATTTTTATTGAGATCGTTTCGTCCCTTCTGTTGATCGGGATTATCCTGCTTCAAAAGACGAAGGACGAAGGCTTGGGCTTGGCGTTTGGCGCCGGCGTCGGGGAAACCCTGTTCGGTTCCCGTGCGGGAAACGTACTGACCAAAATCACGGTGACGCTGGCGGGCATTTTTTTGCTCAATACGCTGGCCATTGGGTACATCGCGGCGGGCCGGGTAAGTTCAGGATCTGTAGTGGATCGCATGCCCGTTCAGCGTTCAGTTCCCGCGCCATCTTCAGCGGTGACTCCGACCCCGTTGGCTATTCCGGCCTCCGAAGGTAATGTTGAACCCCAAGCCCCTGCGCCAGCTCAGGCTCCGGTCCAGATGCCAGCAGCAACCACGCCTTGATTTGGGCGCTGGAGGGTGTGACGTGTTGATTTCGATAAAGGGTCCTCTCTGGTTTTGGCCAGGGTGGATCCTTTTGTTTTTAATTCACCTGAACCTCGTTACCTCCTCCACGGGCGGCGAATCTATTTTCTATTCCGAAACCAAGCGCATTGCTGGGTTTGATCCCGCCAAGGCCATGGATCTCCCCTCGATTCAGGCAATGAGTAAAATGTACGAGGGATTAGTGCAATACGCTTTTCTTGAACGGCCCTATCGCGTGGAGCCTTGCCTGGCCGAAGGACTCCCCACGGTTTCCCCTGACGGCTTGACCTATACCTTTAAGATTCGTAAGGGAATCTACTTTCAGGATGATCCTTGCTTTAAAAATGGAGCGGCTCTAGTTCCTTGCGACTTGAATCAATCGCATCTTGGTGATGATTCGGGGAAAAAGAAATTTGAACAGAAGCTCGCGAAGGCCGCGAAGGAAAAAAATGTTGCGCCTGCGGCGTACTCGCCGCTGACGCCTTTGCGTGCTTCTGTTCAAAATCCTCCTCTTGGTTCTGATTATGCCGGGTTAGGGAAAGGGCGTGAGCTTTGTGCTGCGGACTTCGTCTACAGCATCAAGCGCGTGGCGGATCTTAAAGTGGGGTCACCTGGTTACTGGGCCTTCCGCGACCGGATTGTTGGGCTCGATGATTTCAGGAGCCATACGGATCACGGGGCAACGGATTATAATGCCCCTGTGGCCGGTTTGGAAACGCCGGATCGGTATACGCTTCGCATCCAGCTGATCCGTCCTTTTCCGGCTTTACTCTGGATTCTGACTATGAATTTCGCTTATGCCGTGCCTCAGGAGGCCGTTGACTATTATGGAGCTGACTTTGTGTCGCATCCGGTAGGAACCGGTGCTTACATCCTGAAGTCCCATATTCATAATTACCGTCTTGAGTTTGAGCGAAATCCGAAATGGCGGGAGACTAACCGCGCGGAGCGCTATCCCACCGTTGGAGAACCTGCCGATGCGGCCAATGGATTGTTAGCGGACGCTGGCCGCTCGATTCCTTTTATTGACCGGTTGGTGCAATACGTGATTACCGATCCCTCGACACAGTGGCTTTTGTTTTTGTCCGGCCAGTTAGAAGCGGCGACGTTGACGCGTGATAACTGGGATGCGGTCGTCACGCCTGACCGGAAACTGACCCAGGAAATGACCGCACGCGGGATTGAGATGACGGCGGCCCCTGCGTTGGATACGGCCTATCTGGGCATTAACATGGAAGACCCGGTGTTGGGAAAGAATCAGTTTTTGCGTCAAGCCATGATGGCGGCCTTTGATCGGGAACGCTGGGTACGCTTCCAGAATGGGCGGGTTACCCCAGCCACCGGCCCGATCCCCCCCTCCATGCGTGTGTCTGATGCCAATGAAAGTCTATTTCCCTATGATCTGGAACGTGCCCGCAGCCATATGGTTCAAGCGGGTTATCCGGAAGGGCAAGACCCCACGACAGGGCGTCGACTTGAATTGACGCTGGAGTTGGGTTCGGGAGAATCCGAAACGCGCGAAATGGCAGAGGTGTTGGCCTCTTTTATGGATCGAGTCGGCATTGTATTGGTGCCCAGTTATAATAACTGGCCTTCATTCTTGAAAAAACTTGAACAGAAAAGGGCACAGATTTTTTATTTAAACTGGATGGCAGACTACCCAGACCCCGAGAATTTTTTACAACTTTTCTATGGCCTCAATATTACGCCCGGTGCCAATCGATGTAACTATGTGAATCGGGATTATGACCGGCTTTACGAGAAAGCGGCCACGTTGCCTGAGGGGCCCGAAAAACGGAATGTCTATGCGCAGATGGAACAGATTGTGAAAGAGGATTGCCCTTGGTTGTTTTTGCATCACTCGTTATCCGTAACGCTTAGGCATTCTTGGTTAAAGAATTATAAACCACATGATTTTCCATTTGGGTTTAGCAAATATTATCGAATTGAAGGCCGGAAAAGTGATAGCTTGTAATGGCAGGGCCGGTGCATCTAAATTTAAGAAATTATTTCAAATATAGAGCAGAATCCAGAAGTCAGGAGTCAGAATTCCGAATTCCTTGAATTATGAGTGACTCAGTCAAAAGTCTTATTGCGCGTGCCCGTCAGGCGCAACGCACCATCGAGTATTGGCCACAGGAGCGGGTCGATCTAATGGTGGCGGCCGTAGGCTGGGAACTTTATAAAGAAGAGAATGCCATCCGGTGCGCTGAATTGGCGATCCGTGAGACGGGTATGGGGGTGTATGAGGATAAATTACTCAAACATCGTAAAAAGACTTTGGGCGTGCTACGCGATCTGCAGGGAGCCAAGACTGTTGGAGTGATTGATGTCGATGAAGCGCGGGGATTGGTAAAAATTGCAAAGCCGGTCGGTGTGGTGGCCGCCATTACTCCGGTTACGAATCCGACATCCACGCCGGCGGGAAATGGATTGGCTATCCTTAAAACCAGGAATGCGGTCATTTTTGGCCCTCATCCTCGGGCGCGCCAGACGACCGGGCTGGTGGTTGAACTGATGCGGGAAGGCCTTCGCAAAGTGGGCGCTCCTCCTGATCTGGTTCAGGTGCTTCCGGAGCCCTCCCGTGAAACCGTAAGGGAACTGATGTCAGCTGTGGATTTGGTGGTTGCCACGGGGGCAGATTCCATTGTGAAGGCGGCCTACTCAAGCGGTACTCCTGCTTATGGGGTGGGGGCCGGTAATGCCTGTGTGGTCATCGATGAGACGGCGGTGATTCCGGACGTGGCACGTAAAATTGCTCTTAGCAAGACGTTTGATAATGCCACGTCCTGTTCGAGCGAGAATTCGTTAATTGTTCAGCGGGATATCTGGGATAAGCTCGTCCCTGCGTTGCAGGCGCAAGGGGGCTATTTGTGCACTCCCGAAGATAAGATTAAATTGGGCGCGACGCTCTGGCCTGAAGGCCTGAAATTGAATCCGCTCATTGTTGCCCAATCAGCCCGTAAAATTGCGCAGATGGCGTCATTAATGGTTCCTGAATCAACTCGCTTCCTAATGGTGGTGGGAGATGAGCCCGCCCATCAGGATTTATTTGCTGGCGAAAAGCTTTCTCCCGTGCTGACGCTATGGCGTTACAGTGATTTCGCTGAGGCGGTGGATTATGTGGAGCGCCTTACCCGTGTTTGCGGTTATGGTCATTCCTGTGGCATTCACAGTCAAGATCAGACCCATATTATGGAGTTGGCTACAAAATGCCACGTCAGCCGGATGATGGTGGATCAAGCGCAATGTTACGCGAATAGCGGTAATTTTGATAACGGGATGCCGTTTACCATGACGTTAGGGTGTGGCACATGGGGTGGCAATATCACCAGTGATAATATTGTCTGGAAGCATTTCCTGAACACGACCTGGGTATCAAAGCCCATTCCGGCCATTCTTCCTGATGAGAATTCGATTTTCGGAGATTGCTGGAAAAAGTTAGGCAAATAGGAGCCAGAGTCTGGCCGAAGGCATTCTTTGATCAAAGTGGCAACGGCGTCTCGCCGTTGATTTCTTCAGAGCCGAGACGATTTTACCATGGCCGGAACCGACACAATTTTAATCTGTTGTTTTTGACACTCCTGCAGCCTTGAGAACGTCCATAATGGAAACTAAAGACCACATGAACAACCAATATAATAAAGGTTGTTCATCAAGTTAACCGTTGAAAATCAACTCCCTTTCCCTGAATGGGAGAGGGTTGGGGTGAGGGTGTTTTTAGCCTCTTGGAAAGCCCTCAAATGTGTATATGCGGACCTTCGGCCTAGGCAATGAATCCCCTTGCAACGAGAAACGCCGGTCACTGTTTGAGGCTCAGGATAAGGTGGATGCGCAGCGGGAACGTCTATCTCTAAAATCAAAGGCAAACTCCAACAGCGCACTTCCCTAAATGAGCTATTTACGGTACGTTGGAGTCTTACATGAGTTCTAAATCTACATTAAGTCTTCGGGCGATCACCGATCTAGTTAAACAGGGCGAAGGATCTACATTGGAATTCAAACGCTCGACAGGGGAACTCAAAGGGGCCATGCAGACCCTCTGCGCTTTCCTGAACGGTGCGGGTGGCTCTGTCCTTTTCGGCATTCTGCCCAATGGTGGAAGTGGGGGCATGATGATTACAGCCTCAAGGTGGAGAACCTGCCCAAGGCGCCTAAGAAGCCGGGGCAGCAGGAGTTAGAATTATGATGAAACAAAGGATTCATGCAGATGGAAAGAAAGCAAGAAGTCTATCTTTATATGACCGTGTTCGGAAGATTCTGGACTCCGCTCGGACAACTGTGGCGCGATCCGTCAATACGACACAGGGGGCGGCCAATTGGCTGATCGGTCGGGAAATTATCGAGGAAGAACAATTGGCCTGCCGGCATCGCCTAAACTGGTAGAGACCGATCTGGAGCCGACTCTCATCAATCTACAGAAGGTGGCGTTATAATGGCTGCAAAAATTCAAAAAGAACGTAAGACCGCCGTGACAGAAGTGAGCTCTAATCAGTCGCAAGTGGTTCTCTATCACGATGCTGACGGCAAGGTAACTGCAAATGTCCTGTTTGCTAGTGATAATTTCTGGCTCACACAAAAGGCTATTGCTGAATTATTTGGCGTTCAACGGCCAGCTATCACGAAGCACTTGACTAACATCTTTGCGTCGGGCGAACTGGTTGAAGCGTCAGTTAGTTCCATTTTGGAACATACTGCCAGTGACGACAAAGCTTACGACATCAAACACTACAATCTGGATGCTGTGATCGCGGTGGGTTACCGGGTCAATTCCGTCAAGGCTACCCATTTCCGGATTTGGGCTACCAACATGCTGCGGGAATACA
Organism: Kiritimatiellia bacterium; assembly: GCA_038330175.1. Taxonomy (GTDB): domain Bacteria; phylum Verrucomicrobiota; class Kiritimatiellia; order CAIKKV01; family CAITUY01; genus JAABPW01. Next base: position 4,792 of record JBBQNS010000083.1, on the reverse strand, counting down.
TTGTGAAGGGTTTTGTGCTGAACGACACGCTCCTGAAAAACGGACGAGCGTTCGGACAGGATTACTTCGATGAACTGTTGGAGCGGATTCGTGAAATTCGCGCCAGTGAACGCCGGGCATTCCAGAAAATTGCGGATGTATTTGAGCAGTGCAGCAGTGACTACCAGCGCAATGGCCAGGAGACGCATCTCTTTTACCGGATTGTGCAAAACCACCTTCATTTTGCGACTACCGGAAAAACGGCGGCAGAGATCGTCTATGAGCGTGCGGATAGTGACAAGCCGTTCATGGGCTTGACCACGTGGAAACATTCGCCCAAGGGGAAAGTCCTGAAAAGTGATGTCACAGTGGCGAAGAACTATCTGAATCAGCAGGAGGTCACCAAATTGAACCTGCTGGTGACCATGTTTATTGATTTTGCCGAATTACGCGCGCTGAACCGGCAAGTGATGACGATGCAGGGCTGGCTTAAACAGGTGAAACGCTTCATGGATTTCAATGAGCAGCAGGTGCTGGAGCATGCGGGTAAAATCTCCCAGGAAATGTCCGCCGCCAAGGCTCTGGGTGAGTATGAGAAGTTTCGTGTTAAACAGGATCAGGACTATTTGTCAGACTTTGATCAAGTCTTCGCCCACTATCTGAAAGGAGCGGCGGAATCATGAAACCTCAAGTCAATGCCATTGCTGGACGCCTGAGTCTTCGTCAAACGATGAGCACGATTCGTTGGGGTATTATTGGTTGTGGCAATGTGTGTGAAGTCAAAAGCGGGCCCGCTTTTTCGAAAATTTCAGGGAGTACTCTGACGGCCGTTATGCGGCGTGATGCCGTTAAAGCGAAAGATTATGCAGCTCGGCACCAGGTGCCAAAATTCTATTCTAATGCTGATCAACTTATCCAGGATCCTGAAGTGGACATCATTTATGTCGCCACGCCGCCGGGAACGCATGCCAACTATGCGCTTCGGGCCTGTAAGGCCGGCAAGCCTGCCTATATCGAAAAACCTATGGCTCGCAACACCCAAGAATGCGAAACGATGGTTAACGCTTTCCGTCAGGCGGGGCTTCCGCTTTTTGTGGCTTATTATCGACGTTGCCTGCCTCGATTCCTTCAGGTTCGCACTTGGCTGGCCGAAGGCAAGATTGGCACGCTAACCCAGCTCAATTACCGCTATACGTCTCTGTGGCAGGCTGCTACTCCCAACGCTGAATTGTCGTGGCGAATGATCCCAGAGCAATCTGGGGGCGGTTTGTTTCTGGATTTGGGAAGTCACACCCTGGATGTTTTTGATTTTATCTTTGGCCCCCTTGAGCAGGTGCATGGTGAGGCTATTAATTTGGCGAAGATGAGTCCTGTTGAAGATGGAGTTGCCATGCAATTTCGCTTACCAGATGGGGCCTTAGGTTCTGCCTGCTGGAATTTTGCCGGGCCGTGTCGGGAGGATCTCATTGAAATCAGTGGCACACATGGGCGCATCACACTCTCGTGTTTTGGTAATGAACCGGTGCAACTAGAAAACCAAGAGGGGCTCCAAACGGCCAATTGTCCCAATCCTCCGCATATCCAGCAGCCGCTGATTCAAACTATTGTCAACCAGCTTAATCACCAAGGAGTTTGCCCTAGTACTGGCGAAAGCGCTTTGCGAACGAATCGGGTGATGGATCAGGTTTTGGATCGCTATTATGGTGGCCGATCGGATGATTTCTGGAATCACCCTTCCCGATGGGCGAATTTTCACTAGCAGGGTATCCATTCAGCGCAAGACCGCCCTACAGGTTGGGGCTCTCCAAAATTGACTTATCCAGAGAGGGACCTAATTGAAGAAATGAGGGAAATCCAAACATACCCCACAATCATTTTGCGGGATTTTCGTTCGGGAGTACCCGATCCAAAAATCGCGATAACATTCTCTTTTCTCCTGTGAAATCTGGATTTCTTCCATATGGGTGAGACTCAGTAAACTAGTAGAGAATGTCATTTGCTTGATGGAACTACATGTTGGGGTTACTTGAGCCAAGTGGATACCCCGTTTTCACTAAAATTGCCCGCTACGAGCTTTCTGGATCAGGGCGGTTGGCAGCGTGGGCCGGTGGGCATCGCAGTAAAGCCCCATCCGCTCAAAAGGGATGGATGGAACGTCGGGGGCCGTGTCTATCGAGGCACTCGGTGAAAACTGGAAGTCACCGTGCTCGGCATCCTTGTAGCCGGGGTTTCGGTTCGTCACAAGATTGTCAGCGACAGGAGTGCTCTCCGTGGGTCTCAGGCTGACCGCGTCGCAGTCGTAGATCAGGTTTTCGGTGATGCGGTTGCAATTATTATTTTTGGCCATATTTGACAACCTGGGATACCGGGTGGCGTAAAGATCGAGATCGATTTTCGATTTAGCGAGAGCTTTGGCTACGAAATCCGTCCAGCGCTTTTCATCCCATGCGTTAAAACTGAATGCAGCATGGCACTGGATGAAGGCATTGCGAATGACGACGTTATCCTTGCCTCCATGGATTTGCACCGCACCAAAGGTGCCGGCTCCGCAGTGGAAAAAGATGTTGCCCTCGATATGCACGCCGCTGATCGCATCGTCCAGGCGAATACCCGCATGTCCTTCGTGTTGGCTTTGGCCGCCCGCCTGCCAGTAGCCGATGTGGTGCCAGTAGTTATTTCGGATGACGTTTCCGCGATAAGTCGGGTCGCCGAACATATCGATGCCGCCCTGGTCGTCGGATTCAAGAACGACGCGAAAAATTTCATTGAATTCCACGATATGGTCATTGCCGTTAAGACGGATGGCACTGCTGGGAATGTCATGCATCAGATTGTGCGCAATCCGGTGGCCGATGCCGTCGGCAAGCACGGCGGGCGTGTAAGTGCGATCCACGCGCGACAGATCAAAGATATGGCAATTCTCCACGACGTGCCCGCCCGGTGCCAGCGTGACCCGGTTGCCGCCATTGATGACTGCCCCGCCTCGCCCCAGAGAATAGAGGTCGCACGACTGGAGCATGTTTTTCGTTCCGCTGCGGAATTCGACACCATTTCCGGCACAGCGGCGGATCGTGCAGCCGGAGAGCTGGCACTGGTGGCCGTCTTCAATGAGAATGGCGTCGGCAGCCCCGAGCTCCCACGTGAGCCCCTGCAAGGTCACATGTTCTGTGTTTTGAAAATGGACGAATGGCGTGGCAATGACCGAAAGTTCGATCATCGCGTGTGCTAAATTGGAAGTCGGATAGAGATAGAGTATTCCGTGTGCCTCATCGAGGTACCATTCGCCCGGTTCTTCGAGCTCGCAAAGAAGGTTAACAGCGCAGAAGCGCTGCCCTTTACGATATCCATATTTTGAATAGGGCGGGGTGAACGAGATTTCACGTCGGACAGGGTCTATGGAGGCGATGTGTTCGTATGAGTCCGCCCAGTCCCAGAACCAGTAGCCTTTCAGCAAGGCGTATTTTTCATCAACCCAGCGGGCAGGTCGATCACCGGTATAGGTGATCGGCCCCGTAGTGGTGCCTGTCAGACCATGCGAACTGTAACTCGCCTGGGTGGAGACGTCCTCAATGCGCATATACCCATCTTTTTTAGGCCAACGCGATCGGGGTAGAGGGATACCATCGCAGAATAGTTCCATCACTGGAAATGTGCGGATTTCCTCGCTGCCGCCTGCAAAGCCGCCTAAATTAAAGGGGATAATACTCATCGCCCCGCTTGTCTTGAGATCCACTTGCTTGATCTCGTTTGCCGAACTGGCCGGCAAGCGGGCCAGGATTGCCGGATCGCTAACTTGTTCAAAACCTGTCAATTGAACGCCGCCTCTGAAGACCGGGGTCTCGCCGGGATATGCACAGAAGAGGATAGGGGCCTCTGCTGTGCCAGAATCCGCTGACGTCAACGTGAAGGTTTGGGTGACAGAATAACAGCCGCCGCGCACAAAAATCGTTAGGCCGCCCGGCTGGCGTTGGTTTTTCCATTGCCGGATTTCCGCGCGCGCACGCTCAAGGGTCGCGAACGGGCCATCGGTTTGGGTGTCGTTGGGAGCAGGTTGCGTACCCGACCAGGTATCATTTCCATTAGTGGCGATGTAACGTTTCATGGCAATTTCTGACTGCAAAATTAAAGCTTGTTTAGGAGGTGTGGGGTTCAGATTGAGACATCCGGTTAGTGCGTGACGAAGATGGTGGCCGGGTCGGAACTGCCGGTAATCGCGATGCCTGCTCCGATCCCTAGACCGTTAGGGTCCTTGATCTTGACCTTCCTGCTGTTGACAATGATGATGGCAGGCTGTGTCGGTTTGGCGATTATGTTGCCAGAAAGTTCCACGTCCTCCGCCGAGCCGATGCTGATGGCCGGGGCGTTACCGTTTTCCTCAAAAATGTTATCGCTGATACGGATCCCTTTATGGACACCCGCTGCCGATTGGCCACCGGGAATATCGGAGAAAATCTGCAGTGCGGAGCCACCCCAGAAGCCGTTGCGGCGGAAGACGCAGTTCTTGATGGTGACGTCGCGAGCGCCCAGGCTTTCCCACCAGTCGCAGGCATCGGTGCAGATTTGAATACCGGAACAGGTAATATCCTCGAGTCGACAGCCTTCGATGACGACATCACGGGTCTGGATCAGCATGCCGCGCGCACGGTTGCCGTGGACGTAGCAGTTGCGGATACGTACGGCCGGATTGCTGGAGACGTTCGTGAGAACGGAGCTTTCGCCGACACCGGCCGGCAAGGCCTCTGTGAACGTAATGATGATACGCTTGGCTTGCGCGTCCTGTCTCGCGGAGGCCACCGTCAATTGCCCTTGGGGG
>JBBQNS010000082.1:0-17477 GCA_038330175.1 Kiritimatiellia bacterium | reverse complement strand
GCAGACGCTGCAGAATGAGGCACGGGAGAAATCCCTCCGCGAAATGCCGCCCTTGGAAGCGATTCGTTAGTCCAAGTTCAAGAAAAGAACCCACCCCCAACCCCTCCGAGGAGGGGATCAGTTATAAGGGGCTTATAACCAATTAGTTCGCCTTCCAGGAGGTGCCCAGTTGTAAGGGGCTTATAACCATTAGCCGGACTTCCCAGGAGGGGATCAGTTGTAAAGGGTATACAACCAATTAGTTCCCCTCCCTGGAGGGGTTAGGGGTGGGTTTGCTCGAAAGGGTTCTCATCTTAGCGCCATTCGAATCAGACCCCGACCACAAACCCTTTGAGATAACCTGCTTCCGGAAATCCGGGTTTGCGGGGATGGTCGGCGGGCTGGCTGAGATCTTCCAGAAACTGGACTGGACGTTTGGCGTCGCGCGCCGCTCCTTCAATGACCTTTCCGAAAAGATCCCGTTCCACCAGTCCACTGCACGAGAAGGAGAATAGGATGCCACCGGGATTCAAAAGTTGAAAGGCTAGAAGGTTGATGTCCTTGTAAGCGCGCAAGCCCTGCGGCATTTTGGCCTTCCGGTTCACGAGCTTGGGCGGATCCAAAATGATGAGGTCGAATCGGGCTTTATCTTCCTTGAGTCCCCGCAACAATTCAAAGGCATCCCCAATACGATAGGTACGCTTGGCGGGATTACATTCAGGATTGAGGGCGAGTTGTCGCTCTGAAAGTTCCAGAGCCGAGGTGGATGAATCCAGCGAAAGAACGCCGGCGGCACCTGCCTGCAAAGCACACGCACCAAAGGAATCCGTATAGGCAAACACATTCAGGACTTTAGGCGCCCCGAGCTGTACTATCCAGTTGCGAAGCGACTGCCGGCTATTACGTTGATCCAGATAGAATCCCGTTTTATGTCCATTCTCGACATCCGCCAGAAAACACATATTGCCCTCTTTGAAAGGGATGGGTCCGGTGAGTGGGGCTCCGTAAACCAAGGACTTCCGCGGCTCGAGCCCTTCATGGCGTCGGGCATCCACATCTGATCGCTCCCAGATGGTTTTGGGATGTAATAGTTTTTTGAGCGTATCAATGAGTATTTCCCGGCGCGCTTCCCAGGGAGCGGTCAGGAGCTGGATCACCAGAATATCCGCATAGCGGTCAACGATCAGGCCGGGTAATCCGTCGGATTCTGAGAAGACCAGTCGGGTGGCGGTATCAAGCCCCCAAGGGAGCCAGTGCTGACGCCGTTCCAGCGCAATCTCAAGGCGTTGCCGGATGCTTTTGGCGTCAAGTGAGTCGCCCGCGAGAGTCGAAAAAACGCGGGCTCTGATTTCTGATGTGGGATGTACGGTGGCACGGGCGATAAACGTTCCATTAGCCGCGAGGATATCAGCTTCATCAAGATCGTGGTTCCCTTCACTGTGGGCGATCGCGCCCGACATAATCCAGGGATGTCCGCGGACAATCGGGATTTCGCGGCCAGGTTTCAGATGGAGCTTAAGTGTCATAGAGATGGTTTCCTGTTCCAAGATGGGAGTTTAAGATGCGAAAAAATTAAATAGAGTCAAAGACGGTCACCCCGTCCACTAGGCTAAGGGAATGGACGGCATAGCTTGATGCTCGTTCGGGCCTGCTGCGTGGATAAGCGGCATCCACGGCCTTGTGAAGGGCTTGGATGCTCGTCGCCGCCACAATGGCGCCCGCGGCGCCTTTATCGCCGCCGCCCAACATGCGCTCACCGTAAACGCCGGGAATGGTTCGGGCGATGTCGCACATCGTCTCCAGTTCCGGCCCAGAAATCTTATATTGGTCTCGCAGGCCGAGCCCGTCCTCGCGGAAAATCGTGCCGACGGTCTTAATATCACCTGAACGCCAGGCCTTGAGCATTTTATAAAAGCGTTGCTGGGCGTGGTAGATGTACGTGAGGCGCGCACAGTGGGCCGGGTGGCTTTTGCCGAAAGTCGTCAAAATTTTCTGATAGAGTTTTTCATCACGGACATCGGCCAACTGTTTGAAACCGAATTTGCGGCCGGCTAAGGCGGCGAATTCATCGCATTCCTTACGGCGGAATTTGTAGGTTGATTTCTCAAGACCTGGCCGGACAGTGGCTGTGTCCAGACTGACGATGCGAAAGTCTGGTGCTTTGGCGCCAAGAGGGATATAGCGGATAGATCGATTTTTGGGATTGTAGTGGGTCCCCATGCCTGCTTTGGCAAAATAAATCATGATCTGGTCAAGCTGACCGCAGGGAGAGCCGATGTATTCGGTTTCAACTGCTTGGGCGAGATCAATGATCTGCATCTTGTCCTTGCCAAGCTTGAGGTGGTTGACTTCCAGGAGCGTCAGTAAAAGGTTCAAGGTGAGTGAGGCGGAGCGCGACATACCGCCTCCGGGGATATTGCCGATGAGGACGGCATCGAATCCGGTCTGGAGTTTAAACCCTGCCTTTTTCAGGATATGGACACAGCCCAATGGAAAGCGGGCCCAGGAGTCAGTAATGGAGGGGTGGCCGGGTGAGGGGATTTCTCCAAAACGAAACTCCAGCAGGCCGTTATCCGGAAAATTTTGGCTATAGAGCCGGATTTGATTTGTGCCATTAGGCTTGTATGCCATCCAAATGAAGCGATCGGTGCCGACCCCGAACAATTCAGTGCCGTTATAGTCGCCATGTTCTACGCCCAGGCAAAAGCGGGATGAAGTACGACGGATTTTTCCGCCTTTGATATCGAGTCCTTGTTGCTTTGCGATGCGAAGGAGCTCAGTGCGAATAGCTAATTCAGTTTTGTCTAATTTCATAGTGAAGTTATCCCTTCCCGGATCGCGTACTTGGTGAGTCCGGCTACGGAGTCGATTTTGAGTTTTTTCATAATATTATTGCGATGGGCGGCGACAGTTTTACCTGAAATCCCAAGCTTTTCGCCTGCGATCTCTGTTTCATAACCATCGGCAATCATGGCGAGAATCTGGCCTTCGCGCTGGCTCAAATGGAGGACGGGAACGTCGCCGGAGTGGGGCGGCTGGCTGATGGTGGAGGCTTCTACCGGCATCTTCAAGCCTTTTGCGATATAAAGTCGCCCATTCAGCACCGCTTCAATGGCTTTAATGAGTTCGGCGGCCTTACTGGTTTTTGAAATGAATGCGGTTGCCCCGGCTTGGAACATGGCTGAAATGGCGCGCGGGTGGGTGTGCATGGAGAGCCCGATAATCCGGGTTTCGGGCAATTGCGCCAGAATTTGGCGTGTCGCCTCCACGCCGCTCATGATCGGCATCGTCATATCCATGACCACAATCTCAGGCTTGAGTTCGACCGCGGCCTTAACGGCCGATTCGCCGTCGGCGACATCGGCAATGATCTGGTAACGGGGTTCATTTTCGAGCAAGGCCCGGAAGCTCTCCCTAACAATTTTGTGATCGTCTGCGAGAATGATTCGAATCGCCATTTTATGAATCCTTGATAGCCCATCCATCGAAAGACCTGCATGATAGGTTGAACCCGCTTTTGAGGAAAGGACGAATTCAATGTAGGGCCGTCGCTTGCGACGTGCCGCTGGACGATACGACCACCAGCATAAGTTTAACGGCATGTCGCAAGCGATGGCCCTACACTCCCGCCGTGAAATGCAGCCATACTTAACGGGAAAGCGAGACGATATTGCCGGAAAATGGAGAAATTAGATGCGTCTGCCGATAGATTAGGCTTGAAGCAGGAAAACATCGCCGTTAGCTTCATAGCATGTTTGGACTAGCCATAATTGGTAAAGGTGCGATAGATCTTTTTAACCGGATTTGCCGGTTGGCCTCAATCAGTGCGGCGGTTCTCAGTTTGGCCGCAAAACCTTCTTCATGGACTCGCCCTACGCGTATGGTGCTGGCCCGGCAGATCCTCTTTACCGGGTATGATGCAATTGGGTTTATCGCTGTGGTGGCGATGCTGACGGGGATCTCGGTCGTGGTTCAGGCTCAGGTGTGGATGGGGCGCTTAGGTCAGTCAGAACTGCTTGGCCCATTGTTAGTTACGGTAATTGTGCGTGAAGTTGGGCCCTTACTGGTCAGTTTTATTGTCATTGGACGTAGTGCTACGGCCATGGCCGCCGAAATGGCCGGGATGAAGGTGCGACGTGAGGTCGAAGTTCTTGACGCACAGGGGCTTGATCCTTTGATTTTTTTGGTGATGCCGCGTGCGATTTCCATGGCGCTTTGTATTTTTGGACTCGTGATGCTATTTGTGCTTTTTTCTTTTGTCAGCGGCTATCTCTCAGGGGCATTCTTACAAACGGGCCCCACCGATCCTGCTATTTTTGGTAGAAGTGTGATCCGGGGCATGCAAGCCCGTGATTTTTATAATGTCCTAGCCAAGACGTTGTTGCCGGGGTTGGTAATCGGTGTGATTGCCGCCAGCGAAGGGCTCTCAGTGGAAGGGGTCGCCACGGACGTGCCCCAGGCGGTGACGCGTGCCGTAACGCGATCAATCTTAGCGGTTTTATTTATTTCTGTGGTCGTTTCAATTTTGACGTACATGTGAGCCAACTATGCAGGAGCTGACCCCTATCTTAGAGTTTAAGGATGTGTCAATCCATTCCGGGTCGTTACACATCACGGGCTTCAGCAATGTGGATTTTTCACTGAATCGCGGTGAGGTGGCCTTGATTATGATTGAGGAAGGCCGCGAGCATATCCCCTTGGCCCCGTTGGCTCAGGGCTTGCTGACACCCGATTCCGGAAAAGTATATTTTAACGGTAAATGCTGGGAAGAGGCCAGCCCGGGGCGACAGTCCCTGATGCGCGGTCGGATTCGGCGCGTTTTTGAGCATTATGGGTGGGTGACTAATTTAGATATTATGGAGAATTTGTGTTTGGCAGAAAGCCATAACACCCAGCGTCCGATGGAGGAGATCAGGCAGGAAGTATGCAGTTTGGCGCGGCGGTTTGGGATGGACGGGGTCCCTGATGCGAGACCCACCCGAGTGCACAGTTTGCTCCTGCGAAAATTAGAATGGGTACGTGCCTTTGTGGGGACGCCTGATCTGATTATTTTGGAACGTCCTTTTGCCGGAGCCCCGAAGGCGGATGCGACGCGGTTGCTCGACGCGGTATGTGAGGCCTCCCTGCGCGGAGTTGCCGTGCTGTGGATTGCCGACGATCTTCGTGTTTTTGAGGGTCGGGGGATGGTTAATGTCCGGCGATTCCGGATGAGTGGAGATAACATGCTGGCAGAAGACTTTAAGAGGGAGACCAACACATGAGCCAATCGTTCAGATTTCGCTATGCGAATGAGATTTCCGGTGGATTTGTATTGCTCGGAATGTTTATCCTGATTGCCGGAATCTATACGGCCGGGCATGCCCAGGGCTGGTTTCAGAAAAAATTGATTTTGAAAGCCAAGTTTGATGCGGATAAGGGGACGTATGGTCTTCAGGAAGGCGCCGAGGTGAGAATCCTGAGCACTCTCGCCGGCCGGGTAGGAGAGATTGTCCCTTCCGAAGAAGGTGGGATGGAAACCTCTCTGATTCTGAAAGGGAAATTCAGTAAATTCGTGCGGGCAAATTCTATCGCCAAGGTGCGCAAGAAATTCGAGGTGGCCGGAGACGCCTTTGTCGATATCACGCTGGGCAGTACTACGCAACCGTTTATGAAATCGGGCGATTACATCAAGTGCGAACAGGATGTGGAATTGATCGAAGCGGCAAAAAAAATGGTAGATGACTTCCGTCGGGCCGCGGTTCCGATGCTGGATGAATTCAGCATGATCCTGTCTAATATCAGTTCTGTCACGCGTCAGATAGAGCAACATGAAGGAACGGCGGGCAAGCTGATCGGGGATCCCGAGTGGGCGAAACAGGTGGATGGCATTGTTCGCGATATCCAGCAGACGGCGGCCCAACTTCCCGTCATGGCCGCCAAACTTGAGGGAGTGATGACCAATGTCCAAACGATGGTGGCGTCGCTCAAGGAAACGGCTAGTAATTTTCCGAAAATATCAGAAACTGCGGTCAGTGTGGTGCAGGATGTTCATGGTGTAACCGGCGGGTTAACCGGTCAAGTGGCCAATGTGCAGGCGGTTTTACTGCAGGCGGAGTCCATGCTGCGTGAAACCCAAATATTGGTGGAAGGATTTCAAAAGAACTGGCTGGTTCGTAGCTATATTCAAGAGCGCGAGGCGACCCCCATGCAGGCCCCCTTGCCTGTGGCGGGTAGCGAAGGGAGGGCTCCGTGAAAGCGGCCTTAAAACTTATTTTAAATGTTTTACCGGCGATACTTGCTGTGGCCTCGGTGGTGCTGCTGGCGGGCTGCTCGACTCCGCCTCCCTGGAGTTATGACCCCGTCATTAAATCTTCAGCAGAGGGCGCGCAGGCCGCTTTTCAACGGGGTGAGGTGGCCCGGGCGGATGCCTTATATGGCAGGGCGCTGACCCGCGCGCGGCTCACAGACAATCGTGGTGAAATTGTCAGAAATGCCTATAATCTGGCGCTGTGCAAAATGATTGAAGGTCAATTGGGTGAGGCGAGTAATCTTCTGGTTCAGGCAAGACTACTGACCCCTGAACGTGGGCTGATTGCCGCTCGCGTCTTGCTGGCGGAATCCGAATGGGCGCGACTGGCGGGTGATGGCGTAACCAGTGGGCAACGGGCCCGGCAGGCATTGGCTGCCGGAACAGATCAGGAAGGGACCGTTCAAGCTTGGCTTTTACAGGGAGAGGCTTGGTTTCGTGCCGGAGAACTTCAAGGCGCTTTGGATTGTTTCCGTTCGGCTAAGAAGTTAACGAGGCGGGACACTCCGGCTACCATTCAGGCTCGTCTGGATGACTTGGAATCGGTATTAGTGCAAGTTCGGTCACTGACGGGATCGGTTGCAAAGTTGCAGTTGAATCGTTCAGAATGGCTCAAGAAGGCGGGCCAATTTGACGAAATGGTGAAAGCGCTTCAGGCCGCTGCCACTGCTTATGAGCTTGAATCAAATTGGGGACTGGCGTTTGATTGCCGGTTCCGTGCGGCTCAGAGTTTGCAGGCGGCCGGAACTATTGCACAAGCGCGTGTTGAGGCGATGAAAACCGTTGAATTGGCGAGGAAAACCGAAAACATGAATAATAAAATATTGGCGGATAACCTACTGAATGAGGTCGAATGAATACATTAAACTCAGTTGAACAACGTTTGAAAAGCCTGGAGCGGGAATTGCGGATTTTTCGATGGGCTGCGTCGTTAATGGTGGTGGCGATCGTTTCGTTGGTGGTGGTGGGGCTTGACGCTACCGATGATGACAAATCGATCGGACGATTTCGCCAGATCGATGCCGGGCATCTGGTGATTCGCGACGCGGATGGACAGATGCGGGCTTGGTTGGGTATCGCAGAAGGGGGCCCCCGCCTGATCTTTTTCGATCACTCCGGGCAACAGCGGATGGGGGTCGGGATGACGCGTCAGTCCGAGCCGGCCCTCGGGATTTTTGATATGGGCCAGAATGAACGTGTGGTACTGGGAATCGTGGATGGTTTCCCCGGACTGGTGATGCGGGATCCTCAAGGCAAAAAACGTGCCGCGCTTTTTGCCAGGGAAGATTGGAGTAGCCTCTTTTTCTATGACAAGCGCGAAAATAAGCGTAGCGGACTCGGACTTTTTGGAGAGGCTGCCGCGATTAATTTGTGTGATGACGAGGGAAAAGACCGAGTTGGATTGACGACCGAGCGAAAGGGGTCGAGCTTGACCTTCTTTGACCGGGGTGGCCAAAAACGGAGTGCGCTTGGCCTGATAGGGGAAGATGAGCCGGCCTTTGGGTATTTTACGCACGAAGGGGTGGCGCGGATGGCCTTGACCTCACTGGATGATAAGCCGGAGTTTAATCTTTACGGAACCAATGGGCTGGAAGTGGCGGTTACGGTTCTGGCAACCAATGGGCCGCAAATCCAGATTTACGGCAATATGCGTAAGTCGATTTGGAAAGCGCTTTGAGGCGGATAGGAGCGTTTGATGAAAGCAGGACTATTTTTAAAAGGCCGGAGTTTGTTGCGACTCGATGATTTAGCGGATGAGGAGATGATCTACCTCATTGACCTTGCCGAGGACTTTAAGCAAAAGAAGAAAATGGGGATTCGCGGAAATTCCTTGCACCGCAAAAATATTGCTCTGATTTTCGAGAAACATTCAACTCGTACCCGTTGTGCTTTCACTGTTGCGGCGCGCGATGAGGGAGGGCAATCGGAGTACCTGGGGACTCAGGACATCCATTTCGGAAAAAAAGAATCCATCGCCGATACCGCCCGTGTGTTGGGGCGGATGTTTGATGGTATCGCTTTCCGTGGTTTCAAGCAAAAGACGGTGGAGCAATTGGCGAAATATTCCGGCGTGCCTGTGTGGAACGGGCTGACCGATGAATGGCATCCCACCCAGATCTTGGCCGACCTGTTGACGATCCGGGAGTATTTTAATCGCCTCAAGGGTTTGAAAGTGGTCTACATCGGCGATGGCCGTAACAATGTGGCAAATACCCTGATGATTGGGTGTGCGAAGGCCGGAATGCATTTTGTGGACTGTGCGCCTGCCGAGCTGGCGCCGCCAGAGGATTTTTGCCGGGAGGTTGCCTTGATGGCCGCCTCTCGCGGCGGAAGCGTGACGGTCACAACGAACCCTCTTGAAGCGGTGAAAGGGGCGAATGTGGTCTATTCCGATGTGTGGGTGTCGATGGGTGAGGAAGATAAATTTGCGGAACGCTTGAGGTTGCTCCGCCCTTATCAGATTACGATGGATCTAATGCGCCAGACCGGGAATCTGGAATCCGAGCAGGCGATCTTTCTGCATTGTCTACCGGCATTCCATGATTATGAGACTGACGTAACCAAGGAGATCGGTCCCATGGAGGTGACGGATGATGTCTTTGAGGCGCCCTTTTCAAAGGTCTTTGATGAGGCCGAGAACCGGGTGCATACTATTAAAGCGGTTATGGTGGCATCTTTAGGCTGAAGGAGTGACTATGTCCGGATCTGAACAATTAAGCGATGTCAGTTGGGCGACCTTTCATGGCATGACGGTTGATGAAAAAGGACGCTATTTAGCTAAGCAGGGGCGTGAATACCACGTGCTTGTTGCGCAGCAATTTGATCGAAAACGGCTCGAAGAGTTGGGCTCTCTGGCCACCGCCATCCGGCGCATCTCCAAGCACGAAGCCGGCATGACGTTCCTGCGCCAGCAGTTGCAGAATCAGCGGGCGATGCTGTATTTCAGTCAACCCAGCAGCCGTACTTTTCTATCCTTCTGCGCCGCCTGTAAGATTCTCGGGATGAATATTGGCGAAGTCCGTGACACGGCCACCTCCAGTGAATTCAAGGGTGAAACGCAGGAGGATTCAGTCCGGACCTTTAGTTCCTATTTTGATCTGATCATTATGCGTTCGCAAACCGGGGGGCTCTCGGAACGTATGGCATGGTTGCTCTCCCACACCGAACGGCCGGTGCCGATTATTAATGCCGGCTCAGGCAAGGATCAGCATCCCACTCAGGCGCTGTTGGATATCTATACCTTGCAGCGCAGTTTTGAAACGCGAGGAAACATTGACGGAAAAACCGTGGTTTTTGTTGGCGATCTGGCGCGGGGAAGAACGGTTCGCTCTCTGGCCTGGCTTTTGACGAACTACCAAAATGTAAAAATGCTTTTTGTGGCCCCCAAGGAGCTGCAGATCGGTGACGATGTCCTGAATCAGTTATCCCGGGCAGGTGTGAGTTTCGAATTGATGAATGATTTTGATAAAGCGGTTCCCATGGGGGACGCCATTTATATGACCCGCATTCAGGACGAGTGGGATGCCGCCGGGGAAAGCCGCAGCATTGATATCAGTCGATATTCGTTCACACGCGAGCATTTGAAAATGCTCAAGCCGGACGCCGTTATCATGCACCCGTTTCCGCGCCGACAGGAAATTTCCGTGGAGGTGGATGAGGATCCGCGGGCGGTTTATTGGCGCCAGATGCGTAATGGAATGTGGATCCGGAGTGCGCTGATTGCCGCTATTTTCGGCAAGGAGTCGACCATTAATCAGTATTTCGCCCAACAGGCTCCATAATTTATCGCCGTTTATGATGCAACTCTTTTTCAAATTTTCATGGAGCGTGCTTTTGGCTCTTGGCTTAACTGCCGGAGCCATGGCTGCCCCGGTTTATGACTATGGATGTCTTACTTCCTTCGGGCCGGATTTGCATGGGAATGACACGGCGAGGGGACTGGGGCCCATTTATGAGCATTCCGAGCGCGGGGGTACCAATCGTTTTATGGCGATACGCCCCTTTTTCACGTATGGAAATGAGGTCCGCACCGGCAAAGAAGTCCTGGATGTGCTCTGGCCGTTAGCACATTACTCCTGGTGGTTTAATGAAACCAATTGGCGTTTTTTCACAGCCTTTTACCATGATCCGGATACCGCAGATCCCGCCTCGGCTTACCGGTTTTGGCTGTTGCCACTCGTGGCCATGGGTCGATCCAAGGCCGGAGAGGATTATGGCGCTTTGTTCCCTTTGGGCGGGCGTATTGATGACTGGTTCGGTCGGGACCGGGTAGAGTTCGCTCTCTTTCCCCTCTACTGGCACAGTGAGTTAAATGATCTCCGTACGGATCACTACCTGTGGCCCTTTATTTCCCGCACCACCGGGAATGATGTCTATCGGTTCAGGGTATTTCCTTTTTATGCGCGATCTGAACAAAAAGGTGTCGGAGAACACCGCTCGATTCTCTGGCCATTTTGGTCAACGGCCCGTTATGACCGGCCCGGGGCGCGCGGGAGTGGATTTATGCTCTTTCCGATATACGGACATGCCAAGACAGAATGCAGCGAAACCTGGATGTTTATCCCGCCTTTCTTTCGTCATACTACGGGTAAGATTGGCACCGAAACTGTTTATCTGTGGCCTTTTATTCAGACGCAAAAGACCAAGGATCAGGAAAAAGTTTATGTTTGGCCCCTCTATGGCCGCCGGACCAACCAGCACGAAAATCGACGTTTTTGGTTATGGCCCTTTTTCTGGAATCGAACAGAGGCCAAAAAAGACTATTCCGTCAACAAGGTGAGGGTGTTCCCCGTCTTTGATTCCGAAACGACCCGTAAGAAACGGGGAGACGAAGCCGTAGTGGATCGGTATGTAACGATTTGGCCTTTAGGTTCTTATGAGCGTACCCGTGATGAGTATAAGCGGTTCCGGATTCTGGATTTATGGCCTTTTCGTAATACCGCCCCGATTGAGCGCAATCTGACGCCGTGGTGGACGGTGTATAAATATGAACGAACTCCGAGCGGTCGCGAAAATGATATTTTGTGGGGTTTGATTCACTGGGGCGCCCAGACCAATGGTGCGTCCGGCGGTTCTATTTTCCCGCTGGCAACGTGGGGGCGTGGGGATAGGGACGGGCAGCAGAAGAACTGGGATTTTCTGAAAGGGATGTTAGGATACCAGCATGATGAAGCTGGAACCTGTTGGCGTGTGCTGTATTTTATTCATTGGAGGAACAAGCCATAATTACGCGTGAACCAAGGTCTTTTCCGCCTGCCCCAGATTGGCGTAGCCAGATGGGCCGAGAAGCGGTCGGAGTCTGTCGTAATGCCGGGCGGGCTATGCTCCTCCTGGCAGAAGCTCTGGCTTGCATCCGCTTTGTGTTGACCCGGCGTTCGCGCAGGGAAACGATCCATCAGATGTTCGTGGGCGGAATCAAAAGCTTGACCGTGATCACTGTGGTCGCCGCCTTTACCGGAATGATTCTGGCCCTGCAAACGGGTATTGAAATGCGGCGGTTTGGGCAAGAGGTCTATATTGGCGCCGCCGTCATGGTTTCCATGCTCCGTGAAATGGGACCCTTTATGACGGGCTTGATTCTGGCCGCCAGTGTGGGTTCTGCGATCGCCGCCCAAATGGGAACCATGGTCGTCTCCGAGGAAATTGCCGCCTTGGAACTGATGTCTATTAACCCGGTGCGTTATCTCGTGATGCCTCGGTTAGTGGCGATGATGATTATGACGCCCTTGCTGTCGTTTTATAGCTGCATCATGGGGGTAATGGGAGGCGGAATCGTGGGGATGACCCAGTTAAATGTGCCTTGGGCGGCTTACATTGACAACGCCATCCGGTTCGCTGCGAATAAGGATCTCTTTGTTGGGATGCTAAAGGCGTTTCTCTTTGGCGCTATCATTGTCATAACGGCCTGTCATCAAGGCTTTGCCACAACCCAGGGCGCTGTGGGCGTGGGTAACGCCACCCGGCGAACGGTAATCCTTTCATTCCTATCGATCCTCATTGTGGGATATATGATTACAAGGATGTTTTACGTATGATTCAACTTGAAAACGTCACCAAGACCCTTGGCACACGGAAAGTGCTGGATGGCTTGAGCCTGGAGGTCCGCAAAGGAGAAACGCTGGTGATTGTCGGTCCTTCTGGTACCGGCAAGAGCGTGACGCTCAGGCACATGGTGCGCTTGATGACGCCCGACGAGGGGCGCGTGCTGGTGGATGGCCAGGTGGTGAGTGAAGCCAGTGGGCGGGAACTGGAAGAGATCCGGGGTAAATTTGGCGTACTCTTTCAGGGAGGCGCCTTATTGGAATGGCTGAGTGTGGCTGAAAATGTTGCGCTTCCTCTGCGCGAAAAAACCCAATTATCCAATGAAGAAATCATGGCCAAGGTCGTTGAAAAATTAACGATGGTTGGTTTGGAAAATGATCTCGAAAAATTTCCAGCCGAGATTTCCGGAGGAATGCGAAAACGGGTGGGACTCGCCAGGGCCATTGTTACCAATCCGAAAATTATCCTTTATGATGAACCGACTTCCGGGCTTGATCCCGTGTCGTCGCGTATGATTGACCGGTTAATTGATCATTTACGGAAGGAACTCGGGGTCACCAGCGTCATGGTGACGCATGACTTGCATAGTGCACTATCCATTGGGACACGGATTGCCATGCTGACGCATGGGAAGATCGTTGAATTAGCGGATCCGGACGGATTTGTGAAATCACAGAGCGAGGACGTGCAACAATTTTTGGAATCACAGTTTATTACCGTGCGCGGTGAATGGGAGAAAAATGGTATATGAAACAAAGCAGCGTAGATCGCGAGATGTCCATTGAATTAATCGTCGGAACGTTCATGTTCATGATCCTCCTGGCCCTTGCCTATTTTACCATTGTGTTGGGGCGGGCGAGTCTATTTGAGAAAAAATTTCCCTTGGAGGTCGAGTTCGCTGATGTCATGGGCCTGCGCAAGGACGATACGGTGGTCCAGCGAGGAATGACGGTGGGAAAAATCAAGTCGTTACGGTTATTGAATGATAAGGTCCGCGTGCAAGCACTGCTGGATAGTCCAATCCGACTGAAAACAGATTATAAAATCACAGTCGTAACGACATCGATTCTCGGTGGGCGTTATGTGGAGGTGAAAGAAGGCTCAGCGAATGCCCCCTTCCTGCCGCCGGATGTGATGCCCCAAGGCGAGAAGCCTTTTGACTTGATGGCAGAAGCCGCGCAGGCGATCCACGAAATACGCCACTCCATGAATGAGGGAGGAGTCCTGACCAATCTCGAACAGTCCATCGCGTCCATTAAAGAGGTGACCTCCAAGATTAATAAGGGTGAAGGGACCATTGGCAAGCTGATCAATGACGACGGGATCTATACTGAGTTCCAGTGTGCAGCTAAGGATATTCGCGCGGTTACGGCTAAGATTTATGATATCGCCGATAAGATTAACAAGGGTGAGGGCACCCTGGGCAAGCTGATCTCCGATGATTCGGTTTATACCAATATCCAAGCAGTAGCCGTCAATCTCAAGGATATCAGTGATCGTCTAAACAAGGGCGAAGGAACCTTGGGCAAACTGCTGTCGAAGGATGATCAGCTCTACAAAGATATCTCCGCCACAGCCGATTCACTTAAAGAAATTACCGGCAAGATTCAAAGGGGCGAAGGATTATTGGGTAAAATGGTTAATGATGAGACCCTTTATAATGACGTCAAGGCCGCAGTGGCTGAGGTGCGTTTGGCCGTCGATGATTTCCGCGAGACGTCACCTGTTGTGAGCTTTACCTCTCTGCTTATGGGAGCTTTCTAGAGGTGGTTGGAGTGATGCCGGGTCTGCACCGCCTCGCGGCGCTGGCTCAGGCTTTCCACCCTGCGCCTTTATTTGATCTGTTTTGGCCACGCTCTTGTGAACTGTGTGGCGCCTCGCCGGGCGAAGCGGGGAAATACCTCTGTTGGGATTGCCTGAGTGCTCTGCCTCTCATTCATCCGCCCTTCTGCACCCTGTGTGGGGATCCCGTAAATGGGGACATTACCCGCGACTATGTCTGCTCACTGTGCGTGGACCGAAGGCCTGGATTTGATCTGGCCCGTTCCGCCATCCGGTTTAAAGGGGGGCTCAAGGATAGTCTGCATCAATTCAAATATGCCAATGCCACCCACATGACCTATGATTTGGCGACGTTGCTCCATGCTTGTGTCCGAACACACTATGCGCGTGAGCGTTTTGATGCCGTTAGTTTTGTGCCGCTTCATCCTTCGAAGCAACGAGCCCGGACGTATAATCAGGCCCGGTTGCTGGCTGAGCATTTGGCGAGGAGGATGGAGCTTCCTTTGGCAGGCGGGTGCCTCTCGCGGGTCCGCGAGACGGGCACTCAGACCCGGCTGAATATGAAGGAACGAGCCCGAAATGTCGCTCACGCCTTTGAGGCGGATTGTCCTGAATGGATTGAAGGGCGTAACTTCCTGCTGGTCGATGATGTTATGACGACAGGGGCTACGGTATCGGAAATCAGCCGAGTAATGAAAGCGGCTGGGGCGGGGCGTGTTTGCGTTGTGACCGTCGCGCGCGGGTAATCGTCTACAAGAGCCGGATACGGATGAATAATGTCTGTATTTGTGGTTGTTATAGTGCGGAATATCATGATAAAAGCTCGCCGTTATTTTCGATGCCTATAAACAGAAAGCCTTCATGATTTGGGGTTTAGTCCAAAAACTTTTTAGTGTTCTGACTAGTCGGAAGTTTTTCATTCCACTTTTGGTATTGCTTTGTCTCGCCGGGCTGCTTGCCGGACTTGGGGTTTATACCTTTGTTTATGCAAAAGGATTTTCTTATCTGACCAATGATCCTGAGGCCTGCCGGAATTGTCATGTCATGAATGGTGTTTTTGAAGGGTGGTCAAAAGGCGGGCATCAGCACGTTGCGGTATGCAATGACTGTCATGTGCCACACAACTTGATTGGTAAATTATGGACCAAGGCTGACAATGGGTTCCATCACAGCTACGCCTTTACGTTCAAGGAGGTTCCTGTTGCCATCAAAGCCCGCGAATCCTCAAAGGAAATCGTCCAGGAGAATTGTATGCGCTGTCATACTGCCATGGCGGCGCCTGCTATTTGTGGGGCGGGGGGGGCTGGACCGGCGTTACGATGTGTGTCTTGCCACCGCGAGGTAGGCCACGTTCATAATTAATGAGAAAAGGACAATGTTATGGCTATAAATGAAATCAAAGTGAAAAAGGCATTATTTCTGTGGGCACTAGCGTTTGTATTGACGGGGCTGGTAGGGGCTGGCATTGCGGCGTTGCTGCTGGATATCAATGGGAAAAAAGTTCAAGACCGCCAATATCCGCTCATGCTCAACAAGGTAACTGACGAGAATGTGGATTTCGAGGTATGGGGTAAAAACTTCCCCTCCCATCTTGAAGCCCATAAGTCGATGGCGCTCAACGACGCCGTCACTGAATTCGGCGGGAGTCACCCCTATAGTAAGCTTTTGCGATTTACCGCGATGACGGTTCTCTGGGCCGGCTATCCCTTTAGCTTGGATTTCAACGAAGAGCGCGCTCATTATTTTTCCCAGATCGATCAGCGTGACACCAAGCGGAATAACAAGGAATGGATGAACGCGCATGGCCTGCCTAAATTCGCCGGACAGCCGGGCGCCTGCATGAATTGCCATAGTGGCTGGACACCGAGCCTTATCCGCGAATTGGGCTGGGAAAAATTCAACAAGACCCCGTACTGGGATCTTATCGCAAAAATCGAGGCGAAGCATGGTGGCGATATTCATGGGGCTAAGATGGGCAGTACTTGCGCGGATTGCCATGCGCCTGAGGATATGTCGTTACGTGTTACCCGGCCTGCCTATATCAATGCCATGGTGATCCGAGGCTATGAGGCTGATCCGGTGCACGGCATCAAGGGCACGCGACAGGAAATGCGCTCGCATGTCTGCCAGCAATGCCATGTTGAATATTATTTTAAGGGTGCGGACAAGGTTTTGACATTTCCCTGGTCAAAGTGGCCCAAGGGTGAGCCGCTTCGCATCGAAATGATTGAGTTCTACTATGATGAGGCCCGGCTAAGCACGAATGGCTTTAAGTCAGACTGGGTTCATCAGGACACCGGTGCCGCCATGCTGAAGATGCAGCATCCGGAAACAGAACTCTCTTCCAGCGGCATTCATGCGCGCTCGAAGGTCTCCTGCGCGGATTGCCATATGCCCTACAAGCGGGAAGGGGCCGTGAAGATAACGGATCATAATATTACCTCTCCGCTTCAGCACATCAATGCGTCTTGCCAAACCTGCCATCCTGAAAATGAAGCCGATTTAAAACTCAGAGTCCAGCGCATCCAGCGCTCCACGCTATGGTCTCTCAAACAGGCTGAAGGGGCTATTCTGGCGCTGATTGCCGATATTAAATTGGCCCGTGAAGAACTGCTAAAGGCGCCGGAATTGGCAGCAGCCAAAACTGCTGAAGAGCGTGAGGCGCTTCTGACGAAGTATTTGGAGGGTGCGCGTGAGTGCCATCGCCGTGCCAGCATGCGCTGGGATTTCATTTCTTCGGAAAATTCCACTGGCTTTCATTCGCCACAGGAAGCAACCCGCGTCCTGCAAGGTGCGGTTGAGCTAGCGCGACGAGGCCAATTGGAATTACAGGCCGCCCTACAAAAGGCCGGGATCACTAACTTTAAAAATACTGTAACTGGGCAGTTCCCCTCTCACGGGGTTCCCCTCAGTGACCGAGTCGATCCATCCGTTGGAGGCCTTCCCCCCGCCCAACTGGAGCAGGTGGATCAGGCAGTCGATCGCGTCGAGTTTTGATCTGTTTTTTTAAGACGCAGGGCGTCAGGTTCTGTCTCTCTTGTGTAGTAGCGGCTGTCCTCAGCCGCGCTCTTTCTGCCGCGCCTGTGGGGACACAGGCGCCTACATGTTAGTTATCGCTATGCCAAACTCTAACAATCCTGAATTTCATCCAGACCTCGATGTTCAACTCATGCGTGAGATCGCGCGTGGCTCGGAAACGGCCTTCACTGAATTGATTCACCGCCATCAGAATGGCCTACTGAACTTTTTTGGCGCTTCTGGGTTTGTGGGGGGATTTTTCATTGATCAAGAACGGGGTTGAGGTTTAGGCCGCCAAAATGAAACAGGATGTCAGTCTTAAGTCGCTCCCGGTTTCTGTAGCCGCAGGCTTTTTGAATCAGCAGCTGGA
>JBBQNS010000081.1:0-17963 GCA_038330175.1 Kiritimatiellia bacterium | reverse complement strand
TTCAAAGTGGCAACGGCGTCTCGCCGTTGAAGAGCAGGATAAAAGGTGCAACAACGGCCTATCCCCATTTCTTAATGTGAGCCCTATTATCTTGTGCGCATAACTGCAAATGCGTTATGCGCAACGAGTCGCCAGGTTCTTAATTCCTTCAAATGAGTATCCCGGTAAGGCCATAGGCGATCCGCCACCTACCAGTAAGATAGTTGGGTCCCTTTTATAGTAGCTTCTCCTGAATTGTCATAAATGTCACAATCAGGGCTTCTCCGGCTGCAGTGGCGCGAACGGTGGCCAGAAGCTGGCAGCGGTCCGGGTTTGCGCTATTGAAGACGCCCTCAGGCTGGACGGCGGACTGCACCTCCAACTCCACACCTTCCCCTTCAAACCGTACCTGTAGCTGTTTCCCGCCCTTGCTAAGAGTCGCCGTGGAACCTGCCACTGTGACGGTCGCTCCGGTCACCATCGCCCACCGCACCGGCGTTCCGGGTTTCAGTCCGCTGAGCGTATCGGTAAGGGTAACGACGGGGGCGGCAAACTGAACGCGGCGTTCGGCCCGGGCCACCGTATCTGGTAGAAATATCGGCGTCAGATCCAGCAATGCACCTTCAGGGCTGGCGCTGACCAGTCTAGCCAGACCGTTGGCATTATGGAGCTGACCGTCAACGGTCAGTGTATTGTGACTGAAGTTTCCGATTCGGAAGAGGCGCCAGCGACCCGAGTCCTGAGCCGGATTCCACAAATCAATGCCCCGACGTTCTACCTCATGGTAGCTCTCCATTCCCAGATCTTCTGCCCACCGGATGCCTCCCGCCTCCATGACAAACGAACCGCCATCCATATGTCCGTGACTGACGGCCGCTCCACCTCCCTTAATGGCAAAATAGAGGGCATTTGTGTCCCCCCCGGAGCGCCACATGGCCAAGGAATTCGGCCCCTGTCCGGACCAGAACAGCGGAAGTTCGCGTTTAACGGCACCGGCCAACGCACCGGCTGAATCTGGCCACCACAGAGCCAACAGCGGGCCAAGGCGACCGGGCTTTTTATGCCCTTTTACCACATCAGCCAGCCTTTCGCTCTCGCCCGTCAGAAGCTCCGGCCGATGCTGGCGGTGTGCCATGGCAAATAATGGCAAAGCGAGCCACGCTTTCGGCGAGCAGTCGGCAAAATTGAAGGTTTCACTGGAGGGGCCGGTGGCATGTGCGTAAAAATCTGCGCTCCCGAGGAGAGCGGGATCCAAGGAAAGTCCCCAGTCGTCGCCTAGAGCTGAGTAAAGAGCCTCAATTAATACGATCTGGAAGCTCGTCCCGTAATCCCAATACATGGGGCCTTCAGGATAGATACCATCAGGCAAATACGGGTTCAGGCCGTTACGGACGTTCAGCCGTGCCTTTGCTAAAAACTCACGGCAAAGCACGGGTTCATCTTCTGCCATAGCTAGCGCAGCCAGCGCGAGGCTTCCGATACAAACCTGATTCCAGTTATTGTGATGGATCCACCACCAGTTGTTGTCAGTCATTCCAGGCTGGAGTCCTTTCTCCACGAGGGCCAGCCGGACGGCGGAGCGAAACTCAGGGGTGAGTTCACTGTAAAGCCAGTCATATCCAATGGCCAAACCGGCCGTCATCTCCGCGACATCCAGAAAATGAGCAGGATTCCAGTCAGAAAATGCCGTCACGCTCTGCATATTGTTGAGGGAAATTTCGACAAATTTGCGGTTGCCGGTCACCCGCCAGGCAAAAGCCGTCAGCAGGATGCGCTGCAAGAACTCGCGCGACACCCCCAACAGCCGGTGGCCTTCGAGGACACGCTCCAACGGAGGCAGAAGGGCAACCTCGCATGCCTGCGCGCAAACTGTTTCTACAAAAGCGTTCAGTGCCGGATCGGTCTTGCGGCGTGCCTCCAGCGCCATCCAGTCTGAAGCCCGAGCCAACAACCGGGGATGCTCAGCACAGACCATTTCAGTATTTTTCGCATTCGCTGTCACAATGTTGCTCCCCTGCCAGGACGTTGGCTCCCACACCGTTTAAGACCTGTTTATTCGTTGTGGTTGTAAACTGCCCAGGAGGCTATCGTCATATTTTAAGATTTAAGCGTTATTTCCGCCACCCGGACAACCAGATTGGAGCCATAGGGGTAGCCCGTGAAGTTGATGGCGGCAATGCCGTCTTTGCTGTTTTGTGTGAACGCCAACTCCTCACGGTTATCCATCCAGCGGACGCTTTGAATCCTGCGTTGAAGGCCCTTAAGGCTGCGTGGCCCACTCCCACCAAAACTCACCGTGACATTGCTGTGTCCTCCGATGCTGAGATCGAAAATGAAACAGTAAAGTTTCCCCTTGGCTTCAAGGATGAAATCACGCCCCTGGCAGGTAACTCCGGTGGGTTTTCCTTTGTAAATTGGAAGGGCATGTCGGGACACCCATTGTCCGGCGCGGCGAAGTGTGGCGGACTCATAGTCGGGGATACGACCGGATGGCGTGGGCCCCACATTCAACAGGTAATTGGCGCCTGCGCGGCGGCATAGTGCCAAATTCTGGATGACTTCCCCTGGCGAGCGGTAATTAAAATCATCCGTCCCGATACCCCAGTGGGAATTCATGGTCTGGCACATTTCCCCGGAGATATATTTTTCCCACCCATCGCGGTTGATCGCTTGGGGTAGGGCTTGCTCAAAAGTGACGCTATCGATTTCGGGGTTCCCGGTTTTGCCTTCACTGCCGATACCGGTATTATTAATGATCATAGCCTGAGGTTGGTTTTTGCGGATAATGCCGTAAAGCCGGTCTTCCTTCCAATCGCCCTGCCGTGACCAGTTTCCGTCGAACCAAAGTCCTCCGATAGGGCCGTAATTTTTGCAGAGGATTTCGACCGAAGCGTGCAGATAGTCTAGGTACTTGTCGAATTTTTCCTGACTACAGGATTGGGATTCCCAGCGCCAGTCCAGCGTCGTGTGATAGAAAAAAGGGACGATCCCTTCTGCACGGCATCCGGTGACGAATTCGGTAATCAAGTCCCGGCCTGCAGGGGAGTGGGGGGCGTCATGCACAGAGAGGCCGCGGGTATCGTAAAGACTGAACCCATCATGATGGCGGGTTGTCAGGACAATATACTTCATGCCCGATTCACGCGCCAGACGGGCTATGGCCCGCGCATCAAATTCCTCCGCCTTGAATTTCTTTTCAAGCTGATCGTATTTCTTGAAGGGGATATTGGCCAGGTGCTTAATCCATTCACCCTTGCCTAATTGGGAATAGAGCCCCCAGTGGATAAACATCCCGTAAGCCAATTTTTCAAACTTTGCAATCCGGGAAAAAGGCACTGGCGTCGTCATTTTATTTCCTTTTAATGATCATTTACATTCACCGACGTCCAATAGTTAGCTACGGCGGTTAAAGGCTAGGACTCTATCCGATTAGATGAAACAATTCAATCGTTTCTGAAATCGACAAAAGTGTTTCATGTAAGATAATGGTGGACGTCAACCCCTATCTTCCCCTAGTATCCCCCCGCTTTTGCCCAGAATGCGATGGGTTGGCGGATGAAAGGCATGACTATGAATAAGTTGATTTTAGGGTTACCCAAAGGCAGTCTTCAGGACTCCACGTTTGCTATGTTTCAGAAGGCCGGCTTTAAGGTCTCGGTGGGCTCACGCTCCTATCTGCCTAATGTGGACGATCCCGAAATTGAAGGGCGCTTGATTCGGGCTCAGGAAATCAGCCGTTATGTTGAGCTGGGAGTCCTGGATGCCGGCATCACGGGCTATGATTGGATTCAAGAAAATGGGTCTGATGTTCATGAAGTGGCTGATCTCATTTACGCGAAGCAGGGGATGCGCCCCGTTCGGTGGGTGTTGGCCGTTCATAATGATTCAACCGTCAAGTCTGTAAAGGATCTGCAAGGCAAGCGGATTGCCACTGAAGCCGTCGGTTTGACCAAGCGTTATCTGGCTCAGCATGGAGTTGAGGCTGAAGTGGAATTTTCGTGGGGCGCGACTGAAGTAAAAGTGCCGGAGTTGGTGGATGCAATAGTTGAATTGACAGAGACGGGTTCCTCCTTGCGTGCCAACAATCTTCGGATTGTGGATGTGGTGTTGCAGTCCACGACCAAATTCATTGTAAACAAGGCCGCCTGGAAGGATCCCTTTAAGCGGGCCAAAGTAGAGCAAATTGCCATGTTGTTGCAAGGCGCTTTGGCGGCCGAATCAAGGGTTCTGTTGAAGATGAATGCCCCTACGGATAAAGTGGATGCCGTTTCCAAGATTCTGCCGGCTTTACATGCCCCGACGATTAATCATTTGAGCACTACTGGATGGGTAGCCATTGAGTCGGTGGTTGAGGAGAAGGTTGTGCGTGAAATTATTCCGGAATTGAAACGAGCCGGAGCCGAAGGCATAATCGAGTTGCCTTTGAACAAAGTAATCCGTTAACATCATTTTTTTAGTAGTTGTAACGTAAAGGAGAAATACTGTGGGTTCTATCAAGAAAAAACGCCGGTCCAAAATGTCGAAGCATAAATACAAAAAACGCATGAAGGCCCTGCGGCATAAGAACAAGTAAGGCAGGGATTTGGAACATGCGCGCGTGTAAACAATGGCTCGCGCTGGCTCCACTTTTCTTTATTGCCGGTTGCAGTACGTTACAACAGTCGCCTCGTTTGGCCAGTTCTGAATCAGCCCTTTGTTTGTCGGAAGCTGATCAAAATCTGGGCGAGGCGTTGGCTCATTATAGCCAGGGCCTCATTGATGAGGCCACGTTGGGCACGTCGCAGTCGGCTTTTTTGCATTTTAAAGAAGCCGCTAGGCTTGATCCGTCCCAAATCTCCATTAGCCTTAAAGTCGCGTCTGATTATGTCAGCCGGAAGGATTACGCTGGGGCAATCGCTGTCTTGGTGCCACTTCAACGCTCGCATCCGGATTCGGTCGAAATCCGTTTGCTTTTAGGTGCCATCTATCAGACGCAGGGGAATCAGGCGGAGGCGGTGCGTTGCTTCATGGAGGCCACCCGCATGGCCCCTGAGCGCCCTGACGGATATATCCGATTGGCCACCTTGCGGGCAATGGAGTTTGATTCCCGTAAGACGATGGCCGTTATTAAGGATGGGCTGCGGCAGGTCAAGAATCCGCTTCCCCTCATAGAGTTTTGTGAAAGCGTGGGGTCTCTTTTTATCTCAAGTAAGGATATTCCTGGAGCCATTCTTTTTTTAAAAGAGGTTTTGGCTTACAAGCCTGGCAATGACACGGCTCGAGAGCTTTTGGCACGGTGTTATGTGGCTACCGGACAGGAGCGGAACGCCATCGCAGAATTCGGGGTGCTTCAGAAGAAAAATCCAGATAACCCACAGGTCGCCTTTTGGATCGGAGAGCTGTATGAGATGTTGGGGCAAAAGGGGAAAGCGCTTGAGGCATACGAGCTCGCCAGTAAGCAGGATCCAAACACCCTCCCGGTAATACTGCGTAAGGCGAATCTTGAAATGGAGTTGGATCCCGGGCGAGCCCTTAAGACGCTGGCTGAAGCGATTCAACGGTCTCCTGATGATTTTCGTGTCCGGGTCCATCTGGCCTTGCTTTATATGGAACTTGACCGGTACGGTGAAGGGTTGAAACTATTTGATGAGGTCGCCGGGCGGATGGATTTGGATGAATCCGTTGCAAAACAGATACAACCACTTTTTTACTTCTGGTACGGTAGTGCCTGCGAGCGGGTGGGGCGGGTCGAAGAAGCAGAGCGATATCTCTCCCGTTATCTTGCGGTCAACCCTGATTCTGCTGAAACCTTAAATTATCTTGCCTATATATGGGCGGAGCAGGGGATTCAGCTTGAACAGGCTGAAGCGTTCATTGCCAAAGCGTTGTCGCAAGATCCGGATAATGGGGCTTATTTGGATACACGCGGTTGGATCCAATACAAGCGAGGCGACTATGCAAATGCACTCAAGAATTTGAGGGTAGCTTTGCGGAAAACGGGAGATGATCCCGCTGTTCTCGACCATCTGGGTGACGTTTGTGCGGCACTAAACAAGCCTCGGCAGGCAATAGATTGGTGGCTGAAAAGCTTGAAAATGACTCCGGCTAACCGTGCCGTTCGTGAGAAATTGATCAAGGCAGGGGTGGATGCCAGAGACCTTAAGCAGTGAGGAAAATTCCATGGCGGCCATACATCAATTAGTTGCGGGTTTTAGTAAAGGCGATGCCATTAGCAATGAGGCGATGGTCATGCGATCCCTATTCCGGAGCTGGGGGTTTGGTTCCGAAATTTATTGCGAACATCGTCGGATTCTTCCGGAGCTACGAGCGGAAGCTATTGACCTTAACGAATTGTTCCAGGGATGTGGCGCCAAAGATGTGGTGTTGTTGCATCTTTCCATCGGGTCAAAGGCCAATGATGTGTTTTGTACTTTACCTGCTAAAAAGGCGATCTTGTATCACAACATCACCCCGCCTGAATATTATCAGCTCGTCCAGCCTGCGACTTCGGCCGATTTGGCTCGGGGGCGGAAGCAGGCGGCTGCGCTGGCTGGTGTGGCCCAGGTCAATCTGGCTGACAGTGCCTTCAATTCACAGGAATTAACGGCTTGGGGATATCCGGCTTCGGCGGTGTTCCCTCTCATGCTAGATTTCGAGAAGTTGAATGGGGCTCCTGACCGTGCGGTAATGCGTCAGTTTGGCGATGGGAAGGTGAATATTTTGTTTGTTGGCAGATGTGCTCCGAATAAGAAAATTGAGGATGTGATTTCAGCTTTCGCCTATTTTCAAAAAGGGGTTGAATCGAACTCTCGACTGATTTTGGCCGGCTCATTTGCAGGGACAGAGCGCTATCATCGGCTTTTGGTTACCATGGTTAGAGACCTCAAACTTGAAAATGTGGTATTCACAGGGTCGATTCCCCAAACTCAGTTGAACGCCTGCTACCGGAGTGCCCATGTGTTTTTATGCATGAGCGAGCATGAAGGATTTTGTATTCCCCTAGTCGAGAGTCTGGTTCATCGAGTTCCGGTATTAGCCTATGCTGCTTGCGCCGTGCCGGAAACATTGGGAGGGGCAGGGATCCTGTTCAGGGATAAAAGTTATGAGCCGATTGCCGAGATGATGGGGTGTATGAGCCGTGATCCAGCTTTGCGCGATTCACTTTTGGCGGGGCAGGATAAGCGGGTGGCCCAACTTAAAACGCGCGACCTCGGTCAGGAGCTTCGAGCGCATTTGGCCCCTTTGCTGGGGCATTAATTTTTTTAGGGCTTCCAGGTTTGTCCGGGGATTATTCATTGCTCTTCAAGGAGGGCGGGCGCTCTGAGCCCGCCATTGGCTCCATGTAGGCTAGGAGAATGTCTCGCTCATAGCGCGCGACCTACCCCAGAGGGCGAATTTACCGCAGAGTTCCGGGTTATTCAGGATTACGCGCAACCAGATGGGTTTTCAGTTAACAGAAAATCCCCGGACAAACCCAGAAGCACCATTTTTTTGAGCGACTCACGAGTGCAAACCCGTGAGCCATCCATCCAGCTAATCATGAACAGCCCATTGAGTTACCACAGTTATGGCAACGGTAACAGGCCCCATTCCGGGTTGTAATGTGCCCACACTGATCGCAGACGGGCGAATCCTCCTGATTCTGGATCTGGCTAAGCATTTTTTCTGAATCTGACATCTCTTCAGGAATATTTTGCTCCGAGAGAACGGCAGGCACTTTTTTTGAAGAAAGCGTGAGCTCGGGTACGGAGCCATTAGGGAAAGTGAATTCCAACCAACGAAAAATGTAGTCCACGAGCGACTTGGCGATGGGGATATCAGGATTATCGGTATAACCGCTGGGTTCAAAACGGCTATGCGAGAATTTTCCGACAAGCGCACGAAGCGGAACCCCGTACTGCAGGCAAAGC
This sequence comes from Kiritimatiellia bacterium, assembly GCA_038330175.1. Lineage (GTDB taxonomy): Bacteria > Verrucomicrobiota > Kiritimatiellia > CAIKKV01 > CAITUY01 > JAABPW01. The sequence continues at coordinate 10,095 of JBBQNS010000081.1, read as the reverse complement.
GAAATCGCCGTTCCGAAGGCGTTCATGATGCCGCCAACCGTGCTCCCCTCTTTGGCCATGGTGATAAAGAGCTCGCCCGGGCGACCATCTTCATAGAGCCCCACCGTCATATATCCCTCATGACCGGCAATGGCGAACTTATGAGTGATTGAGCTGCGGGTAGCCGGCATGCGGGCGCGCAATGTCGGTTTCGGGCTGTCATTGATTTTGCTTTCAATCTCCTTGTCACTGCCATCAAAATCTGAACGACTGGTGCTCAGCGGTTGTGTGCGTTTAGACCCGTCGCGGTAGATCGCAATCGCTTTTAGGCCCATCTTCCAGCCGTCCATGTAGGCTTGAATGACATCGTCCACCTTGGCCTCTTTTGGCATATTAATGGTCTTGCTGATGGCGCCTGATAGGAACGGCTGGACGGCGGCCATCATTTTGAGATGGGCTGTGTAGGAGATGCAGCGGGACCCTTTTTTCGCCCTGAACGCACAGTCGAATACTTGCAAGTGTTCGTCCTTTAAGTCAGGCGATCCTTCAATGGTTTCTTGGTCATCGATGAATTTTAAGATACGCCCGATGCTCCCATTATAGCCAAGTTTGCGCAGGCCGGATTCGACCGTCCGGTTGACCAATTTCATCAGTCCGCCACCAGCCAATTGCTTATATTTAATAAGAGCAAGGTCTGGTTCAATACCGGTAGTATCGCAATCCATCATAAAGCCGATGGTTCCAGTGGGGGCCAGGAGTGTAACTTGGGCATTTCGAAATCCAGTATGGGCTCCGCTGGTCTGCACTTTTGCCCAAATAGCACCTGCAGCCTTGTAAAGCTCCGGGGGGCACAGTGAGCTGTCCATTTTCACCAGCTCATCAGCATGCATACGGATGACATTCAACATGGGTTCGCGATTTTTTGCATATTCAACGAAGGGGCCCTTAACCGTTGCCAGTTCCGAAGAGGTGGCGTAGGCATGCCCTGTCATGATGGAGGTGATAATAGCGGCAAAAGCGCGACCTTCGTCACTGTCGTAGGGAAGGCCTAAACTCATCAACACGGCGCCGAGATTGGCGTAACCAAGGCCGAGCGGGCGGAAAAGGTGGGAATTAGTGGCAATTTCTTCGGTCGGATAGCTGGCGCAGCCTACCAGTATTTCTTGAGCGATGATAAAGATTCGGACGGCAGCGCTAAAGCGCTTAACGTCAAGAGTCCCATCCTCGTTCATGAACTTCATGATGTTCAAAGACGCCAGATTGCAGGCGCTGTTATCGACAAACATATATTCAGAGCAAGGGTTACTGGCATTGATGCGACCGCTATTGATGCAGGTGTGCCACTTATTGATCGTGGTGTCGTACTGCATTCCTGGGTCTCCGCACAAGTGAGTGCCTTCAGCCATCAGATGCATCAGTTTGGTGGCGGGGATGGATTCCACAACTTCATTAGTGGTAACCGAGCGGGTCTCCCATTCGCCATCATTTTCAACAGCCTTCATGAATTCATCGGTGACTCGGACAGATAGGTTGGCATTTTGGAACATGACCGACTCGTAGGCCTCACCACCGAAAGAACCATCATACCCTTGGTCGATCAAAGCCCAAGCCTTTTTCTCCTCGTTGGTTTTGCAGGTGATAAAATCCATGATATCAGGATGGGAGATTTTAAGGCTCTGCATTTTTGCGGCGCGTCGTGTTTTGCCACCGGATTTGATAACAGCCGCAACTTGATCGAAGACGCGCATAAAACTCAAGGGACCGGAGGGGGTGCCACCGCCAGAAAGTCTTTCACGACTACTTCGCAGTGAGCTCAGGTCGGTACCGGTTCCGGAACCGTACTTGAACAACATGGCCTCGGTACTGGCGAGGCGCATGATATCTTCCATGGTATCTTTTACCGACTGGATAAAACAGGCAGACGCCTGGGGGTGTTTATAGCTATCGCGAGAGGAGACAATTTTGTCGACTTCGGAACTGTAGTAATAGCTGGAACGGCTATCGGAAGTGGCTCCATAGGCTTGGTGAAGCCCCACATTAAACCAGACCGGACTATTAAAAGATCCATATTGATTGACGCACATCCAGGCGAGATCCGAATAGAAATTTTCGGCATCTTCATCCGAGGCAAAATACCCTTCGGCTTTGCCCCAATCCGCGATGGTGCGGGCGACGCGATCAACGAGTTGGCGAACGGAACTTTCCCGGATTTTGGTTTTGACTCCACCATAAAAATATTTTGAAGCGACAATGTTGGTTGCCAGCATCGACCAGTCTTTGGGAACTTCGATATTATCCTGAATAAAAATTATTTTACCCTTGTCGTCAGTGATAGAGGCCTTCCGGAGGCTCCATTCAATCCCTTGATAGGGGTTCTCTCCCTGAGGCGCAAAAATTCTGGCTAAGGACATCCCTTTGCGCTTGTTTTTGGCTTTTGAGGTCTTGTTTAATTTCGACGGTTTTTTATCGATCACTTGCCCACTACTCTCGTTCATGACGTGTTTCTCCAAAATTTCCAGCTATGAAAAGGAATTTGATGTTATTTCGTGCTATCAGCACAAAATATTGAGCCATCACGGCCAACTCATCAATGGTTACCACTGCACATAGGGGTGCGCAATGAGAAAAAAGTGAAATTTTCGACTTTTTCGAGAAGTTTATCAGGGAAATAAAAACATCTTAACCAGCTGGTGCAGATATAGTTATATCGACCTATCTCGAATTAACGAGCTTGAAAACAGCCATTTATAAGGGGTTTTTGTATACCACCTATTGTGGATGTAAAAAATCCAGCATACAACAGCTAGATTATTTAGGCTTTGCTACAAATGCGGCTCTAGTGCGCTCTTTGACGATGAAAATGAGAGGGGCCCCGAGCAATCCGAAGGCTTTGCGCATGGAGTTAACCAGGTATTCGCGATAGGTTTTCGGCAGGCGTTTGGGGTCATTGACAAATAAGCCGATCCGGATGGGTTTTATGCCCAACTGGGTAGCATAATAAATTTTAAAGCGCTTATTGAGCATGACCTGAGGTTGAACTCGTTCGTAGGCCTTCATAATAGTGCGGTTAAGCAATCCGGTGGGAATCCTTGTTTGGATCTGCTCGGCAACTTGGTCGATGGCTTCCATGCACTGTCGGATGTTGTACCCGTCTTTGGCTGAGACAAACATGATGGGAACCCAGTGCAAAAAGGGGACTTCCCGTGAGAGGGCGGTGAGGTATTCTTTTTGAGTGGCTTTATCGGACATTAAGTCCCATTTGTTGATGATGACAACGCATCCTTTTTCATGTTCTTCAATGAGGCTTGCAATCGTTTTATCGTGTGCCGTCGGTCCTTGAGTTGCGTCAAGAATGAGGGCAACCACATCAGCCCGCTCAATGCTGGCTTGGGCCCGGAAGACACTGTACCGTTCTACCGCCCCGTCTACCTTGCCCATTTTTCGCATTCCCGCTGTATCCGTGATGAGGTAGTGTCGGGCAGTGGGGCCGCTCCCTATGATGAGGGGGATATCGATACTGTCGCGCGTGGTTCCCGGGACATCTGAAACAATGACGCGCTGTTTGCGGATGATGCGATTGATAAACGATGATTTGCCTACGTTGGGGCGTCCGACGATGGCGATTTTTAAAGGGTCATGGGCCGGTTCAGGTGGAGAGTCCGGAAGTTGGCTTACCACATGATCAAGCAGCTCCTGAAGCCCGAGATTATGCAGGGCGGAAACGCTAAAAACCGGGAATCCCAAGCGTTCAAAAGGGGCTGCGTCGATTTCCCCGCGTTCGGGATTATCACATTTATTGACGGCAACGACGGCAGACGTTCCTTTCTGATGGATGAGGCGTTCAACCTCTCGATCGATGGGGAGGATGCCATCTTCAACATTGACGACGAGTATGACCAGTGTGGCGTCTTCAATTGCAGCCTCGGCCTGCTGGCGTGTTTCGGCCTCGATGACATTAGTGTGAGTTGAGCGGTTGAATTTTGTGAGTCCCCCTGTATCGACGAGATCGAAGCCTTTGCCGTTCCATTCAGAACGGGCAATAATACGGTCACGTGTGACACCACACTCTTCATGTACAATGGCTAATCGGCGCCCCAGAATTCGGTTGAATAATGCGGATTTCCCAACATTAGGGCGCCCTACAATCGCTACAACAGGACGAAGGGGTGGAGTGGAGGGCGTAGGTATGGTATTCATGGATTTGTCTTGGTTCATTAGTGGGGGATGATATGTCAAAGAGAGAAAGAATGCAAACCATGTCACTAGTGAGAATTGACTGGCATTCAGGCCACAACATCGATATTTTTTATAGCAAATTCGAATCGGTATATTTTTTATGATTATACAAAGAAGAAATAATGCAAAATTTTGGGCAATGAATTTGGACTTGCGAGAATGGGTTTTACTCTTCGTCTCCGTAATGGTGGCTCTTACGATATCCCTAATAGGGGTATTTATAAATTTCAATGAAATGATTGCGAAGTTTTTCCGGCCTCATGCAAATTCTGATTTAGTTCAATTTGTGACTAATTTTTTAGTTTTATGGATGATCGGGCTATTGATTTATTCGTATGTGATTTGGCGGAAGGCGACCCTGAAAAATGAGGAGTTGGAAGACATCCTTGAGTCCATCAGTCCTGATGTTCTTCTAGTGGTTGACCCAAATAGAACCATTCTGACCATGAGTGTGTCGGTGATGCGAATGTTTGGGTATCATCCGGATGAGGTTCTGGGGGGTAAGACTGATTTGATTTATTCTGACCGTCGTAGTTCCCCAAATAACAAGCATGAGATTTATGATGCCTTGGAGCGGGAAGGATTCCATATCGGGTGGGCGACAGGTAAACGTAAAGATGGCAGAACGTTCCCATTGGAAATTATTTCAGGGATCCTTAAGCGCCATGGCGGCAGCATTTTGTTATTGCGTGATATTACAGATCGCAAAAACGCCGAAGAGATGTTGTTAGACCGCGAAATGCAACTCCGCCAGTCCCAAAAAATGGAAGCACTGGGTTTGTTGGCGGGAGGGGTGGCTCATGACTTTAACAATCTTTTGACCTCCATTCTGGGGTTTGGGGCGTTGGCGGTGGATGCCTTGCCTGAGGGGCACCCCGCTCGGGCAGACGTTAGGGAAGTATTGAACAGTGCTGAGCGAGCTGCCAAATTGACAGCACAGCTGTTGGCCATTGGGCGGCGGCAAAGTATGCAAATCCAGCGGATTAACCTCAATGAGTCTGTTGCGGGCATGGTTTTGTTGTTAAAACGGACGTTGGGTGAGGACATTGTGCTAGATATACAGATGAGCCCTGAGCCCGAGTTTGTGGAAGCCGATTCAGGGGGGATTGAGCAGGTCATCCTTAATCTATCGGTCAATGCCCGGGATGCAATGCCTAAAGGGGGCTCTCTGCAAATATCAACGTGCGGAATCATACTGGACGAAGCGTATTGCAAAACGCATGTAGCGGTTGAGCCGGGCCGATACGGTCTGCTTAAAATCAAAGATTCCGGCTGTGGAATGGAATCCGCAGTTCAACAACATATTTTCGAACCTTTTTTTACAACTAAAGAGCGGGGCAAGGGGACGGGGCTCGGCCTGTCTATGGTATACGGAATTATTCGGCAATGTCATGGATACATTGAAGTAGAGAGTGATGTTGACGCAGGAACGGAATTTAAGATTTATTTGAAATCATCAGAAAAGGGGGCGGTGGTGGCTCCTGCGGTTAGTAAGCAAACCAAGTTGGCCGCTGGCCGTGAAACTATTCTCCTTGTTGAGGATGATGCCGCCGTGCGTGGGTTTACGCATCGGATTTTGGCGCAGTTGGGGTATCAAGTGTTGGCCGTGGGAAACCCCGATGACGCACTTAAAATTTGTCGTGATCCCTCCAAAATGATCCATTTGGTTGTTTCGGACGTAGTTCTCCCCGGAATGAGTGGGGCTTTACTGATGAAGCAGGTATTGAACGTCAGACCGGGTGTTAAGGCCCTTTTTGTGACGGGATTCGATCTCGAATCCGCTATGAAATACGGGGTTGATCCGGCTTTTGACCACATTCTTGTGAAACCTTATAAACAGGACTCCCTGGCGGAAAAAGTACGTGAAATACTTGGTCCTGAAAGGAAGCCTTAATTAGGTTATGATTGAGCGAACCGCCACCGTCCGTAATGGACAAGGAATTCACTGCCGACCGTCTGCCAAGATTGTAACTGAGGCCAGTCAGCATCCTTGTATGATTCGCGTCCTGTCCGAAGCAGGCGAGGCGGATTTGCGTTCATTGCTCTCGTTAGTATCATTAGGCCTTCAAGAGGGGGCCACTATTCGGATTCAGGTCACTGGCGAGAATGAAGAAGCGGTATGTGATCAAATTGCAGGGCTGTTCGAGACGCAATTCGACTTTCCTCCCTTGTCTGCAAACGGTCGGAATTTGCGTGTGAATTCGCCGTCTGACGATAAATCTCAATAAATCTTAAAAATGAGAAAACATATTGTTTCTCTGAAACAATAAACCTATCATCAGGCAAATAGGTCCGATATGGACTTATTGATAAGAGGGCGAAAATCATGCCACGAATTCTATTAATTGATGATGAGCCGAGGATGTTAAGCCTCCTAAATACTATCCTGAAAGGGGAGGGGTATACTCTCTTGCCTATTCAAGATAGTAGCAAGGTGCCAGAGATCATTAACACCGAATCCTTTGATCTTATGATCACGGACATCCGCATGACGCCTATTGATGGGCTTGAGCTTCTCAAAATAGCTAAACAGGTTCGCCCCGCAATGCCCGTTATTATTTTGACCGCTTACGGTTCTGTGGAAACGGCCATTGAAGCCATGAAATTAGGGACTTTCGACTATGTCACGAAGCCTTTTAAAATGGACGAGCTATTGATAACCATCCAGCGTGCGCTGGAATATAGCCGGGCTCTTACAGAGAATATTGAGCTTAAGGAAGAACTGGTTGGACGCTATAAATTCGAGAATATCGTGGCAGAAAGCGCTGCGATGCGGAACGTTTGCGAGATGATTAAGCGTGTAGCCCCCGCCGACACAACGGTTTTGATTACGGGTGAGAGTGGGACAGGTAAAGAGCTTGTAGCCAAGGCGATACATCTAAATAGCCGACGAAAAGATAAACGGTTTGTAGCGGTAAATTGCGCGGCACTTCCCGAAGCTTTGCTCGAATCTGAGATGTTTGGGCACATGAAGGGTGCTTTTACGGGAGCTTCTTCCAATAAGGAAGGGCTTTTCGAAACGGCTAACGGGGGCACCATGTTTTTGGATGAGATTTCCTCCATGCCTATGAGTATTCAAGGCAAGCTTTTGCGGGTGCTTCAAGAAAAGGAGATCAGGCGCGTGGGCGGGAACGACGATATGCCGGTCGATGTCCGCGTCATTGCGGCTACGAACACCAGTCTGGAGGCCATGATCAAGCATGGCACATTCAGGGAGGACCTCTTTTACCGGTTGAGCGTGATCCCGATTGATATCAAACCCTTGCGTGAACGCCAGGAAGATATTCTTCCGCTTGTCTATCATGTGTTACGCAAGGAAACTGCGGAAGGGCATGAGATCCCCAAATTACTACCAGAAGTCCGTGATGCCTTGGAAGGTTACGCATGGCCTGGGAATGTTAGGGAACTCGAAAATGCAATGAAGCACGCCATAACATTTGCGCAAGATAATAAAATTACTTTGGAGGTCTTGCCGCCTCGGCTTTTGAACCAAATCAAGCCTCTCGCGAGGGGTGCTGGGGTAAATGACAAAAATACGGATGCTTTCAAAAATAAATCACTCAAAACCTTTTTGCGTGAACGTGAAAAAGAATATCTCGAGCAGGTTTTGGCTGTGTCTAAGGGGGATAAAGAAAAGGCTGCTAAATCTTTAAAAATCAGTCTGGCAACGCTTTATAGAAAGTTACCCGAAGAGCAGCCTGCTCCTTGATTTCTGCATTCACACCTCGAAGGCGCTCACTAGGTATTACGATTTTCAAGTGTTTATTATCGTTTTTGAGAAAATTCAAGGGGTTTGAGGTTGACGAAAAAGTGTATTCCTCAAAAATGAGAAAGCAATATCATCTACATTCTTCGAATAAATGACAATTGAATCTGAAATAAGCCGCTATAGCTCAAATCACATGTTTGTTGTGAGTTGGCACGGAGACTGCTTAATATTAAAGCTGTGGGAAACATGTTTTATAACTAACCAAAGAAGGAGATAGGAAAATGAAGAAGATGAAACAAGGGTTCACGTTGGTGGAGATCATGATTGTGGTCGCGATTATTGGGTTGTTGGCTGCGATTGCAATTCCTTCCTTCATGAAGGCAAGAACGACGTCACAGATGAACGCCTGTATTAATAACTTGCGCATGATTGAAGCGGGTAAGGAACAGTGGGCGTTGGCGGCCAAGCAGCCTCAGGGAACTGATTGTGAAGCGGCGGCTAACAAGACGGCTGTTATGACCTACATTAAAAACCCGAGCGCTTCTACGAATTGCCCTGGTGGTGGAACGATTAGTTTTACTTCTATCGGGACAAATGCTGAATGTACGCTGGGTTATCCGACTGTCACCACCAGAGGTGCAGCTGGAAGTCATGAATTGTCGCTGTAACATTGCTTGACATATATCATGAGAAAAACAGCCCCATGTAGGGGCTGTTTTTTTTCCATAAAGGAATTTTAAAAAAGAGGTTAACAATTATCTGGCTTCACTTTTTTTGCCTTGCGCGAAGTCAAATAGTGTTCACATCCAGTATACGGGATTCGCTACGGCCGGGTACGTTTTGTCCCTCGATATACGGTGTCGTTTTGTATTCTGTGATGTCGTTGAGGTTGTGAAGCATTTTGCGCAGTGATTCTGCGGCTTCAATGCTGGAGGCAAGCAGTTCTTCTGCCAGCGCTTTGTCACTTTCTTTGATCCGCACCATAAGTTCCAGGCTGGCTAGCAACACGGTCGCAGGCTGTCCCAAATGATGGCAAGCCGCTCCGAGGCTTTCCATCATGACATTTTGACGTTCTGCGTGTTTTTCTGCTTCTTGAGCCCGGATTCGATCGCTGATATTAAGCAGGGAAAGAATCATGCCGGTTATTTCATCATCTGAGTTCCGGTTTGGCGCAATGGCAATCTGCACATGTAACGGGGATCCATTTTTACGAGTTGTTAGTGTCTCTCCCGCCCAATTCTTGCCTGTTTTAATAGTTGTGAGAATATCCGGAAAGCCCGTTTTATCCTGAAATAAGGTTTGGACATTCTGACCAACGAGGGTTTCATGTCCACCGTAGAGATGCCCGGCTGCCTGGTTAGCATAGTCAATTTGACCGTTTAGGTCGGTGATCACGATACCGGTTGCTGCGTTTTGAATGGCGGTATTAACCGTTTTTAACGTTTCCTCGGCCTGTTGCCGCCAAGTGATGTCACGTATAAAGCAACAGAAATACTCGGTACCACCTACGGTTAAAGGATTTACAGCGATTTCGACGGGGAAAAGCTCCTTATCCTTGCGTGCGCAGTAGGCTTGAATCAGGATAAATCGATCCTCTTTAATGTAGGATTGGAGTGTAGATAAAGTGGAATCGTCGGAACCGGAAATGATGTGAGTGAGATTGAGCGAAAGTAATTCTTCACGGGTGTATTGAAGAAAATTAATCGCTCGAATATTGGCATCTATCACTTTACCTGTCATGGATAAAATAACTGCCCCATCGTAAACACTTTGGAAAAGCTCCTGAAAATCAGGATCTCCAAGGGAAGATTGAGTTTTCCGTTGTGCAGGAATTGGATGTGGCGAATCTGTTAGCGCCTCAACTCGTCGCTTCTTATTGGTCAGATTCTGTGCTGTCTTGAGATTAGGCGGAATATCTATCCGCATAGTTTGAGATGCACGATTCATAAAAAAACCCCCCGCATTAGCCAAAGACTCCTTTTGTTTATGCTACGCCTATCTTTGCGCGTGTCAAGAAGGTCATTTAATATGCAACGGTTCCAACTCACGAGGCTGGAGGCTGGTTAGAGCGAGTGAAGCAAATAGGCAAGTGTGCGCAAGACACGGGGGGGCACCCGAAATCAGTGTTTCGGCAATCTGAGAGTTCTTGACGGCAGGCGGGTTCGGGCGGG
>JBBQNS010000080.1:0-18665 GCA_038330175.1 Kiritimatiellia bacterium | reverse complement strand
CACTCACGATGATCCGCCAAATATGACTTGGGAAGAGTTTAGTGACGGTATGGCTGTGGCACACATAATGCCCTTTGTAAGAGAATTTGTTAGTAGCGTGACACTTAGAATGCCTTTGAATGCGCTAATCCTGCCGCCACTCAACACCTATCTTCTTGTGAAAGAATATAAAGCTCGGGTAGCCTTAAATTTGCCACAATCCATCGTAACCTGACCCTTTGAATGGGAAAGGGCGAGGCTATCAAGCATACCCATGACATCGTTGAGGGGCACAACCCAGGGAAACTTTCCGGCCTACTGGCCCAAACGGTTCGTCTTGAATCCCGGTGAATTCGGTCTCTTAACCACCAGGCTACAAGGCATGACTATATCGCTAAGTTACCCCGAGTGGCCAAAGCTGACAGCCTGAAATAATTAGCCTTTTTGAAGCTGTGTTTGCGCCAGGTTTATTCCGGAATGAGGTGCTTAAATGAGGCTTATTCCTGCTAGATGGCGCAACATATAACCACCATTGAACCCCTGCAAACATTAACTATTCTAAATGATGCAAGATGTTACGCATATTGATTTCGAGTCATGCGCATTCAACCGGGCTCTGCCACCCCTCCAAAAGGGTTGCGAAAGGCGGGGACAAGCTAGAAAACCTGCTTTTAAAAGTCAAGGCATGCTTATGCTCCCAAATCCTTGACTAAGGACGTTCCGGCCACAATGGTCTCGCATGATCCCCTCTGCCCACGCGGCGCAGCAAGCTTCGCCCACCAGAAAAATCATCTCCGCCGTATGGGTCATCTCTTCTGGAGGGCGAAGCTTGCTGAGCCGCGTGAATACAGGGTGTATGGGAGACCTCAGGGAGGCATCAGATTACTTGGGCTAGGATTAGCGGTGGGTTCTTCCACCTTGTCGGCGTGAGCTCAGGCACTTTTGCGCTGGGGCGATTTCGCTGTACCACTCAGGTTCGGATATTTGATCTTAGGCGCATGGCGATGGAATTCCTGGATACTGCACACTTCCATTCGCTTAGCATCACGCATCGCCTCAATTCCAATTAACGCCGCCTTAAGCCCGTGAATCGTTGTGGTAATCGGAATGTTACGGATGACCGCATGCGAGCGCATCTTGACCTCATCGATCCGGGCTGTGGGGCCACTCGTCGGCGTATTGATAATCCAGCTCACCTGTTTTTCTTCAATCAGATCAATGACATTGGGACGCCCATCGGCAATCCGGAATAAGGCCAGGCTCTTAACATTGTGTTCGCGTAAAAGCGTGCTCGTGCCAGTCGTCGCATAAATGGTGAACCCTAGATCTACCAAGCGCTTGGCCAGGGGCAACAGGGTTTCTTTATCTTCGTCGCGAACACTCAGGAATATATTCCCCTTATCGGGCATCGGATTACCCGCCGCCAACTGGCTCTTCAAAAATGCCATCCCGCCCGAGGAATCAATTCCCATGACCTCTCCAGTAGACTTCATCTCTGGCGTCAAAATCACATCAACACCCGGAAAACGGGCGAAGGGAAAGACGGCTTCCTTGACCGAAAAATGCTTCGGAATGATTTCCTTGGTAAAGCCCATATCTTTCAACTTGAACCCGGCCATAGCGAGTGATGCCACTTTGGCCAAGGCCACCCCTATCGCTTTACTAACAAAGGGAACCGTTCGGGAGGCACGCGGATTGACTTCCAGCACATAGACATGTCCCTCCTTGATGGCGTACTGCACATTCATCAAGCCGCAGACATTGAGTTCCTTCGCCATCATAAGCGTGCAACGGCGAATTTCCGTTTTCACCTCTTCCGTCAGAGTAGGAGCCGGGATCGTACAGGCACTGTCACCCGAATGGATTCCCGCCAGTTCGACGTGCTCCATGATCGAGCCAATAACCGACGTTTCGCCATCGGACAAACAATCTACATCGACCTCAACAGCGTTTTCCAGATAGCGATCCACCAATACAGGCCGTGTGGCAGATACTTCTGTGGATTCGGCCATGTACTTGCGCAGCATCTCGGCATTGTAAACGATAACCATCGCGCGACCGCCCAACACAAACGAGGGACGCATCAATACGGGATATCCGATCCGGTCGGCGATGACTTCCGCCTGCTCGACCGTTGTGGCCATGCCATTCTCAGGCTGCTTGAGCTTGAGCTTCCTGAGCATCGCTGCAAACAAATCGCGATCCTCGGCAATTTCAATACTGGCCGGCTTGGTCCCAATGATATTCACCCCATTGGCTTCAAGCTCCTTGGCTAGATTCAGCGGGGTCTGCCCTCCAAATTGGACAATGACGCCCCAGCAGTTCTCACGCTCATAAATATGCAGGACATCTTCAAGCGTAAGTGGCTCGAAATACAATCGGTCGCTGGTGTCATAATCGGTCGACACTGTCTCCGGATTACTATTGACCATGATGGTCTCAAACCCGGCTTCATGAAGCGCAAAGGCCGCATGCACGCAGCAATAGTCAAATTCAATCCCCTGCCCGATGCGGTTCGGCCCACCCCCGAGAATCATGATTTTCTTTTTATCCGTCGGCCGACTCTCATCCACCTCACCATACGTCGAATAAAAATACGGGGTAAAGGCGGTAAATTCGGCGGCACAGGTATCTACCAGACTATAAACCGGAAGAAGTTTTTGCTCCTTGCGAGCGACTCGAACATCCCCTTCCTTACAGCCGAGCAGGTGTGCAATCTGTCGATCCGAATAACCCATCTCTTTGATTTGCCGGAACAAAGCCGGATCCTTCTGCAAACCGGCCAGCGTTTTAGCCGATTTGATTTCGCCCTCATACGCCACCAGCTCCTCCAAATGACGCAGAAACCAGGGGTCGATACCCGTAAGCTTTTGGATTTTTTCCACCGACCAGCCCCGTGTAAAAGCGGCATGCACAATAAAAATTCGCATGGCATTTGGGCGAATCAGCTCGGCCGACATCACGTCATCCGTCATGGCTTCAAAGGCCGTACCCTTACCATCGGCCCCGAAACCGGCCCGACCAATTTCCAAGGAACGGCAGGCCTTTTGGAAGGACTGCTTAAAGGTCTTACCGATACTCATGGCCTCACCCACGGATTTCATCTGGGTACCCAGCGTGCTGTTTACGCCGGGAAATTTTTCAAAGGCAAAGCGTGGCATCTTGGTAACCACATAATCGATTGCCGGCTCAAAACAGGCGGGGGTCTCCCGTGTAATGTCATTCCGCAACTCATCCAGCGTATATCCCACCGCAAGTTTGGCGGCAATTTTGGCAATCGGGAATCCCGTGGCCTTGGAGGCCAGTGCGCTAGACCGCGACACGCGGGGATTCATTTCAATAATGATCATGCGGCCATTGATCGGATTCAAGGCCCACTGCACATTTGAGCCGCCGGTATCCACACCGATTTCACGCATCACGGCAATCGAGCCATCCCGCATGATTTGATATTCCCGATCCGTCAGGGTCTGGGCGGGCGCCACCGTAATGCTGTCCCCTGTATGCACACCCATGGGGTCCAGATTCTCGATCGAACAGATAATGACCACGTTGTCCTTATTGTCGCGCATGACCTCCAGCTCGAATTCCTTCCAGCCTTCGATCGATTCCTCAACCAGAACTTCTGTGGTCGGGCTATAGAACAAGCCCCGATTAACGATCTCCTCAAAATCCTCCGCGTTGCGGGCAATCCCGCCGCCCGTTCCGCCCATGGTGAAACCCGGCCGGATCACGACAGGAAAACGTCCGATTTCTTTTTGGACGACTAGCGCTTCCGCCAGTGAATGTGCGGAACCGCTCTGCGGCAGATCCAGGCCGATCTTCTGCATGGCCGCCTTGAACAGGGCGCGATCCTCTGCCTTACGGATCACTTCCGCCTTGGCACCGATCATTTCCACGCCGTAACGCTTCAAAATACCGCGATCATGCAACTCAATCCCCAGATTGAGAGCCGTTTGTCCGCCCAAAGTGGGAAGCAAGGCGTCCGGACGTTCACGCCGAATGATTTCCTCGAGGATGGAGGCCGTAAGCGGTTCAATATAGGTCCGGTCTGCGAATTCTGGATCCGTCATGATCGTGGCGGGATTGCTGTTCACCAGCACGACCTCGTATCCCTCTTCTTTCAGGGATTTGCAGGCTTGAACGCCGGAGTAGTCAAACTCGCAGGCCTGTCCGATAATAATCGGGCCAGAGCCGATAAGCATAATCTTCTTAATGTCGGTTCTTTTAGGCATAGACTTTACTACTTACTCTGAATGCTCAGCTGTTTATTTAAATCTTTTTAGATTTACGGCATTCCGGTTTCCCTCTAGCAACCAGAGCCGCGGCCACAAATTCCCGGAACAGCGGGTGCGGTTGCATAGGGGTAGATTGAAATTCCGGATGGAACTGACAGGCCACAAACCAGGGATGATTTTTGAGCTCGATAATCTCAACCAGATCGCGGCCGGGGCACATGCCAGAAATCACCAAGCCCTGCTTCGCCATCCGATCAATGTACTTATTATTAAACTCATAACGGTGCCGGTGCCGTTCCGAAATGTCGGCCTGCCCGTAAGCCTGCCAAGCCTTGGTTCCCTCTTCGACCCGACAGGGATAGGCGCCCAGCCGCATCGTGCCCCCTTTTTCGGTAACCTTCTTTTGCTCCACCATCATGTCGATCACGGGATGCGCCGTTTCAGGGTTAAATTCGGTGCTGTTGGCATCCTTCAAACCACACACGTTCCGCGCATATTCAATCGTTGCACATTGCATTCCCAAGCAGATTCCGAAAAAGGGAATGTTGTGGGTACGGGCATATTCGACTGCCTTAACTTTGCCTTCGATTCCTCGATCTCCGAATCCTCCGGGCACCAGAATCCCTGACACCCCTTTTAGCAAGTCCTCGGCGCCAGATGCTTCGATCTCCTCCGACTCCACCATGCGAACTTCTACCTTGACGTTGCTCGCAATGCCCCCATGCGCAAGGGATTCATAAATACTCTTGTAGGCGTCTTTCAGGCTGATGTATTTGCCCACCACGGCAATCTCGAGAACGCCATTGGCCGGCTCAATCAGTTTTTTCACCATGTCGCGCCAGTCATCCAAATGCAGCCGGTTGACGTGCAGGCCGAGCAATTCAAGGATATAGACATCCACATCCTGCCGAGCAAGTTCGATGGGCACTTCATAAATGGAGTGCTCCACATCCTTTTCCTCGATCACCTTATTGCGATCTACATCGCAAAACAGGGCGAGCTTGGCCTTGTGCTCATCATTCATGTGATGCTCACACCGGCAGATCAAAATATCCGGAATGATTCCGATCGTGCGCAGGATGCCGACAGACTGCTGGGAGGGCTTGGTTTTCATCTCTCCCGCCGCCTTAATATAAGGCACCAAGGTCAGATGGATGAACAAGCCGTTCTGCCGCCCAATCTCGTGACGAAATTGGCGAATCGCCTCCAAAAACGGGAGCGACTCAATATCCCCGGCGGTACCACCGATTTCGGTGATGACCACATCCACATCGTCCGCATCGAGGGAGCGAATGGCCGCCTTGATTTCATCGGTAATATGAGGAATCACCTGAACCGTCTTACCAAGGTAGCCCCCTTCCCGCTCACGGCGGATCACCGACTGATAAATGCTACCGGAGGTATAATTGCTGTTCCGGTTGCAAATTACTTCGCCAAACCGTTCATAGTGCCCTAGATCCAGATCGGTCTCGGCGCCATCCACCGTCACATAGACCTCGCCATGCTGATAAGGCGACATGGTCCCGGGATCCACGTTCAGGTAGGGATCCAATTTCTGCATTTTCACCCGGTACCCGCGCCGTTTAAGCAACAAGGCCAGTGCGGCGGCGGTTAGCCCCTTGCCGAGCGACGATACCACGCCACCGGTTACAAAAATATGCCGGGTCGGTCCATTTCGTGTAGTCATAATCTTCTCTTTCAGCGCTGCCCTTTTGAATCAAGATTAAGCAACATACTGTTGCTGCTTTCCAAGGCGTCCTTACCCTGCATGCGGCTGATATCCATGGGATATTTTCCAGAAAAACAGGCATTACAATAATCCAAAGAATTCGGGAAAGGCGACAAAAGCCCTTCCATGCTGAGATAACCGAGTGTATCCGCGCCCGTGTAGGCGCAGACTTCCGCAATAGTATGGCCTGACGCGATCAGCTCGTTTTTGGTCGCAAAATCGATGCCGAAAAAACACGGGTTGACCGTGGGTGGGCAGGAAATGCGAAGGTGAATTTCCTTGGCGCCCGCTTCGCGCAACGCCATGACACGCCGTCGCGAGGTGGTGCCACGGATAATCGAATCGTCTACCACGATGACCCGCTTACCCCGCACCACATCTGCCACCACTGCCAATTTCATATCCACGCTCCGGGCCCGTTGATCAGAATCCGGCATGATGAAGGTTCGGCCAACATAATGGTTACGCATGAAACCGAAATCCAAAGGGATCCCGCTCTGTCGCGAATATCCGAGGGCCGCTGAATTTCCGCTGTCTGGCACCGCCGTGACCAAATCGGCATCCACGGGATGTTCCTGGGCCAGCCGCATGCCGAGCTTCAAGCGCACCGAGTGAACACTCTGGCCAAATACCGTGCTATCAGGTCGGGCAAAATACACATGTTCAAACACGCATTGAGCAAATTGTTTTTGCTCCTTCTCCGCAAACCAGGTGCTGCGCAATCCTGCCGCATCCACAATCACTAGTTCTCCGGGCTCTACGTCCCGGACATACTCGGCACCAACCTGAACCAAGGCGCAGGTCTCACTGGCAAACACATAACCGTTGCCCAGCTTCCCGATGGAGAGCGGCTTGAACCCCAGCGGGTCACGTGCCGCCATAACACAATCCTTGGTCATCAAAAGAAACGCAAAAGCGCCCTTGAGCTCGGCCAAAGCGCGCGCCACACGGCGGGGGCGGTTGCGGTACATGGGGTCAGCCAGCAGATGAATCAGGACTTCGCTGTCGGTGCTGGTTTGGAAAATAGAGCCCGATTCCTGATACATGTGCCGTAGCGCCCTGGCATTGACAAGGTTGCCATTATGGGCAATAGCCCAAATCCCATCCACAGTCTCAGCCACCAGCGGTTGCACATTTTGAACACGATTGGAGCCGGTAGTTGAATAGCGAACGTGCCCGATACCGAGATGGCCCGCGATGCCCCGCAGGACATCGGTATTAAACACATCGTTCACTTCTCCAATACCTTTTGAAGATTTCACCTGACTGCCGTCTGAAACCACAATTCCGGCACCTTCCTGGCCCCGATGTTGCAGCGAAAATAGCCCAGCATGAATTAACAACGAGGCGTCGGGAATACCGAAAACACCGAACAGTCCACACGATTCTTTAGGGTGATCATTGTCTGAGTCAAAATTCACGTATAATCCTCCACACGGGGCCAATTGCATTACCTTTTTGGGTGATAGAAAGCAAGATTATTCACCCGTGGGATTTTCGTTTATCCTTGTTAAAACGATGCTTAAACAGGTGAAGGTTTACATTTTAGCATCTCTTTCTAACCCTGAAAAGGCAACACATCCAAAGGCCTCGATAAAAGTTGATAACTACTCTTAATTAACAGTTTACGTATAAAAAATAATTCTTTTAGGTAAAGCCTTCCCCTATTGACCTTGAGAAAATGATCAAATTTGAAATAGCGAATGGAATTCAATGTGGGAGGGACGCTACGCGCCGCGACTGACTCCAATAGAGGACTACCGGCGGAGACCGCCGGCTCCAGGATAAAATTTGCGTCAGCAATTAAACGTCACGTGCTGCCCATGGTGAATTCACAGAGGATAGCCACGATTTCAATCTTTGGAGTCGGCGGTCTCCGCCGGAAGTGACTATTGAGGCTGAAGACTCTGCAAGCCCGACAGGCTGCTAGCGTAACGTGTGGTTCGATTATTCGTTATGCCTCGGCATCCCACAGGATCCTGACAGACTCAATGACCGCTATGCGGGCAACCGGAGCTGGGGCAGGAAGCGCAGGCGGAAGAAGGTTCGTGTCGGGGACCGGACGGTGCCATGGCAACGCTGAAACCTGAAAGCGCTTTTTTTAATTTACCGCCACACTGATCGCATTTTTCGGGAACGTCTTTTTCATTACGGATCAAGACTTCCACCCGCCCGCCGCATTTTCCACATTCATATTCATAAATTGGCATAAAATTCCTTACTAATAAAAAAGGCCGCAACCTTTCGGCAACGGCCTTGTCTTGAATCTTGGAGACTCAATTAGCCCAAGATCGCATCCTTGCAAGCCTTGGCGACGCGGAACTTCACCACGCGCTTGGCCTTGATCTTGATGGTCTCGCCCGTCGCGGGGTTGCGGCCCATGCGAGCCTTGCGGTTCACGAGCACCAGCTTGCCCAGACCGGGAAGCGTGAAGCTATTCTTGGCGTTCTTGTACGCCAATGCAACCAAAGCCTCGATGGCTGCCGTTGCCTGCTTCTTGGTCAATTCGGTCGCTTCCGCCACGCTCGCCACGATCTGACTCTTCGTCATTGCTTTCGCCATTTGAGTAACTCCTCTAAGGTTAATAATTGAGCCTAACCACCCTGGTTCGCTCACAACGAAACCGAATATATGCACATTTCCTAAGGAATGCAATACCCCTCTTCAATATTTTTCAATGTTTATCGGAGAATTGAGAACCGCAAAAGCGCTTCAATTCACGGATTTGATTTCAAGAGGGCGACAAACATATCTTCCGAAATAACCGGTACCCCAAAAGTCTGGGCCTTGGTTAATTTCGAACCGGCATCGTCGCCCGCTATCAGGTAATGGGTTTTCTTGCTGACACTATCCGTTACTTTCGCCCCACATTTACGTAACTCCTCTTGCGCGGACTCCCGGGTGAAGTGATGCAGTGTCCCGGTAATAACGACGGTCTTTCCGAAAAATGCGCCCCCCGTTGCGGCGGGTCGTTCGGACATATTTTTCATATTCACACCAGCCGTGCGCAACTTCTCCAGCACGCTTCTATTCCGTTCATTGGCAAAAAAATCGACAAGACTCTCGGCCATCACCGGCCCAATATCGGGAACCCGCTGAAACTCCTCCATACTGGCAGCAGCCAGAGCGTCCAACGTTTGAAAATGGTCAGCCAACTTGCGTGCGGCACCCGCGCCTACATGAAAAATTCCGAGGCTATAAATCAAGCGCCAGAGATCCTGTTGCGCGCTTCCTCGAATGGCCTCAATCACATTGGCGGCAGATTTCGTCGCCATGCGCTCAAGTCCGGCCACCTGCTCGACGGTCAACCGGAAGAGATCCGCCACATCCCGCACCAGTTGCTGATCGACTAACTGGTTCACCAACACCTCGCCCAGCCCTTCAATGTCCATCCCCTGCCGGCCGGCATAATGCTCTATCGTCCGCTTGATTTGTGCCGAACAGGCCATGTTATCACAACGCCAAGCCACAAACTCCGGATCGCGACTGATTGGCCCGCCACAGGCAGGACATTTCCCATTCAGATGCGCCAGCAAGTCGAAGGGCTTAGAATGGGCTGGTCGTTTTCCGGGGACCACGCTGATGACTGCAGGAATCACCTCGCCGGCCTTTTCAATCACCACGGTGTCCCCAACCCGGATATCCTTCCGGCGGACCTCTTCTTCATTATGCAGCGTGGCGCGTGAGATCGTGGAGCCGGCCAGCAACACCGGCTCCAGCTCTGCCACCGGCGTCAAAATGCCAGTACGGCCGACCTGCACTGTAATGTCACGGAGCACTGTCTGCGCCTGTTCATGAGAATATTTATAGGCGATGGCGAAACGGGGCGCCTTGGCGGTTGCGCCTAATCGAGGCCACTGAGAGAGATCATTTACTTTGATCACCGCCCCATCGATCTCATAGGCCAAACTTGACTCTAGTTGTTGAAGTTCCTCTGAACGCTGAATCACCTCATCTATGTCTCGGCATCGCCAGTGTATAGCGGGTGTTGGGAAACCTAGTGATTTCAATAACGTCAACACCTGCTCCTGTGTGGCCGGGAAGGGCATTCCTTCCAGCGCTGAGATGGCATAAAATACGGCGGCCAAGGGGCGCTGCGCCACAATTTTAGAATCCAACTGTTTCAATGAACCCGCCGTGGCATTGCGTGGATTGGCAAACGGCTCTTCCCCCGCCGCGATGCGATCGGCATTTAACCGGCGGAACCCTTCGACGGGCATATAGGCCTCACCCCGCACCTCGATAAAATGGGGAATAAATATCGATTCCGTCAACCGCAGGGGAATGGCACGAATCGTTTTAAGATTTTCGGTTATGTCATCCCCGGTGGATCCATCACCCCGAGTTGTTCCCAACGCCAGAGCGCCGTGTTCATAACGAATGCAAACCGAACAACCATCCACCTTGGGCTCCAGAACATACTCGACCGATTCTCCAGGGAGCAGCTTACGTACCCGCCCATCAAAATCCCGTATTTCTGCATAAGAGTACGTATTATCCAACGACATCATTGGCTTGAGATGTCGCACGCTCTTGAAGTGTTTGAGCGGAGCGCCCCCAACCCGCCGGGTTGGCGAATCGGGAGTGACCAGATGTGGAAATTTCTCCTCCCACTGCTTCAGCTCATCATAGAGCCGATCATAGTCCCGATCAGAAATCTCCGGCTTGGCCTCCACATAATAGAGGGCATTGTGCCGATTGAGTTCCTTACGAAGAACAGTAATCCGCGATTTGGCAGTGGCTTCGCCCATACCTTATTTCAACGGCATCGGAGCGCAGAGGTTGCCCTCTTTATCCGCCACCCGGCCACAATTGAAGCAAACGAACTGGGGATTTTGGGCCAATTTCTTGATCTCTTCGATTTTTCCGGTGCTGGCCAACATGCACAAATGCCCGGGATGTCCATGCTCATGTTTACATTCTTTGCGTTTTTCAGTCATAATTTAGCTCCTTTTCTTGGTTTTATATCAACTGTTACCGATTACATCACGAATTTATTCGACGCGCCGCACCTGCACGGTGGTGGCGGAACTTTCTTCCATGCCCTGGCGGAAGGCCTTAGCCTTGACCATAGCGCCATACACCACTGAAACGGGCCCCGTGTAACGCGCAGAGTTTTGATCCGGCATACGTCCATCCAAGGTATACCGTACGTCCGCTCCCGCGGTTTCCGTTTCCAAGACCACCTTAACCACCGGAGCCACCACTTTATTGGCATTTTCATTCACATGGCAACCGGGAACTGGATACGGCTTGCCTTTTTCATAAGCACCCATATCGGGAAGTTTGCCACTATACTCGTCAGTAAACTCGGGTTCTTCTTGTCCTGCATCCACGCAAGGAGAGTTTGCGACCAACTCAAAATTACGATTCGTCTCATCCACAAACCCCGGCGATGCTCCTGTATAATTTTGCTTCCAAATCAGCTTCGCGGGCGGCTGATCTCCCGCCGCGGCCCAAGAGCGAGGGGTCAATATATTATTCATCACACGTGTTTCTTTAAAATCTCCAGCCGTCTCTTGCCGCTCAACATCAATTCCCCCTCCGCTGACGGCGCAGGTGTTGTTCAATAGGTAGTTGTATCGAACCTCTCCAGCCAGCCGCAAGGCCACACCCGGATGCCCCCATAGCACATTTTGCCGGAATACATAATTTTCAACGGGCCCACTGAAGCGCACCCCGTCACCGCCCTCAGACAGGTTGTCATGTAACCAATTATAGGACAGAACGGTTCCCTTTCCGTCCCCGGTCAGTTGGACCAAACTGATATTAGTTTTTCCCATTCCACACCGATAAAAATCATTATTCTCGATCCGGGCATTGAATACATTACTGCACAGCATCGCTCCGCCAGAAAAATTAAGGACGGATACATTGCGAATAATCGGAGCCGTTCCCTGCGCCAGAATACCAACGGAGTCCGAAAAAGGAAAATCGCGCCCACGCACCAAACTATTAATTACCCGGTTGTTGACCCCTTCCGGCAGTAGCACCACGCCAACCCCATCGCTGCCGATGATGGAACTATTGATGACCTCGTTTTCCTGGCCTCCAATGACGATCGCCCCATGCAAAGACGTGGTATTGGTAATTCCTTTCACTATATTGGTGGTGTCAATGTGGCCACCGCCCCACCAGATGTGGCCATCATCCATGCGGCAAAAGCGGGCACCCATAAGGTTGATCCCGCAGGCGGTCAGATTCAGTCCTTTTATTTCAATGTAGGCCAATTTATGCAAATCCATACCCCACACGCGTGTCTGTACCTCGATGTGATGTCCTTCCGGGGCATCATTGTGGGGCAACTGGATATAGAGGAACTGATTCGTCGAGTCATACCAATAGGTGGTCCGCAAATTGACCACAGGACTTGCATTGGAGAGAGTGAGCGAGTCCGTGGCCAGCACATCGTCGACGAGAACCTGAGACACACTGGTGGCGGTCGTCCGATAAATTGCACCAGTATATTGTTCCCAGACAAAGCGTTCATCCGCCCCCGCGATAGTGACCGTTTCGCCCGGCGCGGACTGAAAACGAATCCATTTGTCTGGTTTGCCGGATACCGCAGGGCGAACCGTTTCACGATACACGCCACGACTGATCGTGCAAACATCCCCGGGCAGCATCATGGCCGCGGCTTTTTGAATGGTCCGATAGGGTTGCATACGGGTCCCGGGATTGGCGTCATTCCCGCCATTCTCGACGAAGTACTCCGTTGCAACCGCTTGGAGCGACAAACTCGCCACGAGCAACATCAACACTCTTCCACTTATCTGGCTGTGTTTCATAAATAAAAGGCTGTTAGGCTGTAGACTGTTAGGAAATTATGAAATGTCGAGTCCCATCATTGTGGTCTTCGACCCGATCAGGGGCATCTTCTGCGCGCTGTGCCCAAGCCCGTAAAATGTTGCGCTCGCGCAGCATGTCCCCGAAATGATTCGCTTAATCCATGTCGATATATTACCAACGGTTCTGCCTGGCGTCATTCATCATTTTTTAATCTTCCAACGACGGCCTTCACTGACGACGAACCCGACAGGGTGAGGCGTACAGTGCGGCCGCCACGTTCGATCATTTTTCGTCGTATATCTCCCGTCGATGACCAATTCGTAAGACAAGGACTTGCGCTCCGAGAATAGCAAAGATGACGCGGTAATCACCAACGCGCAATTTTCTTAAACCAGAAAACTGCCCTTTTAGGATGGGGCATGAGTCTGGCCTCACAACTAGATCTTTTTCGATCTTGTCGAGGACGCGCCTGGCTTCGGCTTTTCCGAGGCCGGCGAGATCCTTCCGCACGCTCTTCTTGTAGTCAATTTCAAAGGCCAAGGGATTTCCTCATTTCGAGTCCAGACATGATCGGATCCTTTTGGTCGCGTAACCGGTCGAGAGCGATTTGGACATCGGCAAAATCTTCAATGTAGGACTCCAAGGCTTTCTGGATATGAAAAGAACGGGGTCTTTCTGTTTCGTCCGCAAGGTGATTCAACTCCCTTGCTAAAACATCTGGCAACCGAATTGACACTGCAATGCTCATACATTCTCCTTTTGCATCTTTTGTAATACAATGTATACATTAATTACGCTGGCGTCAATTATTCTCTATATCCTGATCGAACGCCGCCGTCGCGTCCGACGGCTGGTTGGGGTCATTTTTGAAACATTTCGCCAAGAACGGCTACAATTTGATCAGCAACAGCGGGTGAAAGTTGTCCAAGCATTTTGACGAGTCTAGCTTTGTCAACAGTTCGGATTTGGTCCAGCACGACTTGCCCATTCACTTTTTGAAAGGTGCAATTCACCCGGGTCGGATAATCGCGCCCCCGGCTTGTCATGGGCGCGACGATGACAGTACCAATGTTGTGATTCATTTCGTTAGGCGAAATGACGACACACGGGCGTGTTTTCTTGATCTCATGTCCTACTGTGGGGTCGAGACAAACGAGGAACACATCAAACCGATTCACTTCCATTGCCACTCCTCATCATCCCATCGGGAGGAAGTGTGTTGCTGATCAAGCAGCTTGTCGTCGCTCAGGCGAGCCATCTTGGTAAAAGCCTTGTCCCAGCCTGCCCGGGACTGCCGGAGCGAATGGATGAGGATCATATTGTCCCGCACATCAATCTCAACCTGTTCGTTTAAGCCGCACTGCTCAATAAAGGGCTTGGGAATCCGGACTCCCCGCGAATTTCCAATAGGTATTAATGTTGCTTTCATGGCTACAATGTAATCACTATGTTATTACATTATCAATCATTTTCTTGCCCCAACGTCGGTGCTGAGGATCGGCGAGCTTGCGAGCCGTATCCTCCGGCGCTTTGTTCGGACTTCTCTTCAGTCTTCCTCGCTTTTGGTCTTCATGATCATCTTGCATCGGGGATAGGCGGGGTAACCCCAGAATGGAACTCCAGCTCCGCGTCCCTTCGCTCCGATACGCCGAACCATCTTCCGTCCGCATCTTGGACAAGTCGGCGTCTTGTAGTCGCCTGCCGTGGCGATTCCGTAGATCTCCTTTTGCTCATCTCTCGGCAAAGCCTTGATACGGACGATCAACGCCCTGCCGTCAATCAGCGTCAACGTCTTCCCCTTCGCAAACGATAGAGCCTCTTCGGTGTATTCGCCGGAGGCAACGAAAAAACCCTCCGAAACCGATTCGGCGACCATGACCCCAAAAAGCTCCCTGACCGGTTTGACGCCGACCTTGTAGGTAGTCCACGCTTTGCACTGCACCACTGCGGCAATGGGGTGTTCGGCGGGACGAAACAGATGAATGTCCACACCTCCGTCTGCTCCGATTCTTGCTGGTTCAGTACGCCATCCGGTCCGCTTGAAGTACGCCTCTGTTACTTGCTCAAACCGCTTCCACTCCAACTCCCGCAACAAGTCGCGTGTGATTTGTGGGGCGACTTCTCGCGGAGGTGGTGGCGGTGGTCGAATGGGAGCAAACGAAGGAACCGCCGGAACGGGCAACGGCGGGACTCGGATTATGGCACGACACGATTCGCATGTGGCCTCTTGTCCTGCCATGTCCGATGGTGCCACCAAGACACTCTTGCAAGTCGGGCACGTAACTTCGATCTCTGCGGGTTGCGATTCGACTTTCGCAGGCTGTGGCACTGGAGGGGGTATCGGTGAGGGTTGACTATGCTGGGCGTGTCTGGCCATGGCGAAAGCCTCGAACTACCCGCGTATAGTCGCTATAACCCCATCAGCCACGATGTCGGCTCCCGACCGGTGATCGGACCTCCTGTATCCGTACTTGCGCCATTGTCTCTTTCGGTCTCTCGTCAATTCATCAACGACCAGTTTGAGCCCGAGCATCACACCGAGCAGTATGAACAAACCGGTCATCCATCATTCCTTGTGTCCGAACGTTGCGGGGCTGGCTGAGCCCGCCGCAGGCGGGCGATAGTCTGAACCCGCTGGTTCGATTATCTTCTTTCTGCAAGTTGTCCGGTGATGAACTTGTGTAACACGCTGGCCATTAAGGTCTGATAGGGAAGTCCATCTTCCAGCGCGCGGCTTTGAATTCCGTCCAAATCCAAAGATGACATGCGAATATTGACGCGTTTGTCCTTTTGCATCTTGAGCAACGTATTGCGCGCATAGATCGTGTGCTTTTTAATTTCCTCTTTGACTCCCGGCACGGATCGCAATTCGCCCCGCTCAAATGCGCCAAGGATTTCTTGTTCTTCCGGTTCAAGCTGTGGTTCTTTTCTTCTCATTTTACTCACCTCGTAAATACGTTTTGGTTGCTTTCCTGCTGGGAATGATGGTCTTCAAAAACCGATCATCCCCATGTTGAACAAATGGAATTAAATGCGCGTAACCGTCGATATCCACGATTAAATATTTTTGGCCGGGATATTTCTTTTGGTTGGGATGCTCGACAATGTCCAGAACATTGCCACGTTCCACCTGAAGGACAATTCTTTCAAAACTGATCCCGCGCGTCCGTTTCAACCGCTCGTTTTTATCCGCGCTCCATCTGTAATTGATCATTTGCGCAGGATACCCCAACGTGTGCCTTATGGCAACGTATTAATTTGGATTATTTTGGATCGAACGATGCCGATCTTGCGCGGCGTACTCGACGTCGCGAGAATTGGCTGGTTCGGATTCTATATTCTTTTGGACCACCGCTTGGGATTCCGTTTCACATGGAAAACGGCAAGAACAACAATGTTCTGACCGTCTTCGACGAAAAAGACCTCATAAGGAAATCGCCGAAGCAAAACGCGACGAACAGTCTTGTGGACAGTAGGAAATTGGCGGGGATTCCTAAGAATGCCGTCAAACGTGGCGTCAGATGCCAGGAGAAAATCGGATCCTAAACCAGGAACCCGCGCCTCATACCACTCGAAGGCGTCGGCTATCTCGACTTCCACCTCCGTCCGAATGATCAACTCGCGAGGCACACCCGACTCCTGATTCGCGCTTTAACTTCCCGCCAAGGCGATCCTGCCGTAAGATTTTTGTGGAAGGCATCCAGACGGCAATCCAGTTCCGCCTTTTGTTCCTCGGTCAGCAGGATGGCATTGGGAACCTCTGCGACACTGTCCCAGATGTCCTCAACAAGCATGATGCGCTCAGGAACGCTCAAGCTTAATATGTCTGTTTTAGTCAAAGTGCTCATGACTTCTATAAAATACAGCTATTCCATTCTTGTCTCAATCATTATTTGAGTTCGAACGTCCACCTTGAGTTTCGGCGCGTCAGCGACGTAAACTGGCGCTTCTGGGTTTATCCGGGACTTTTTTTGATTCAAAGCTGATTTTGGCACCCCAAAACGAGGTTCATCGGCTATAATCTGGGCATGAAAGATACCAGCCTTTACCAGCAGATACTTGGGAATACGAGTCCATGGTCGGTGAGCGACGTCAAATTGGATCCCGTGAAATTAACGATTGAGGTACAGGTGACGATAGATCACGGGACGATATGGGGCTGTCTAGTATGCCAGTCGAGAATGCACATTAAGGAATGGAATGAGCGACGCTGGCGGCATCTGGACAGTTGCCAGTTCAAGACCGTTCTCGTGGCCTCCGTGCCTAGTGTGGAGTGCAAGGAGCATGGATCTCAAACGGTGCAGGTACCCTGGACGGAGGGGTCGAGCCGGTTCATTCTGTATTTCGAACGGTTTGCCATAGCGGTGCTCCAAGCGTGTTCGGAAAGTCGAGCTGCGGAATTACTCGCCATCACCTGGGATCAGGCCGATGGGATCAAGCAGCGTGCCGTGTTGCGTAGAATGCTTAAACGAGGTGAGCTGGATGTAGAGTACATATGCGTGGATGAGAAGGCTGTAGGTCACGGTCACGACTACATAACGGTCGTCACCGGCCTGAGGAAGGGGGAGCAGGTGGTGCTGTATGTTGGCGACGGAAAAGGGGAAGCGGGGTTGAACGGCTTCTGGGAACTGTTGGGGCCGGAGAAATGCGGGAGAATCAAGGCCGTCAGCATGGATTTCGGGAAATCCTACATCAAATCCACAAGGCAATATTGCCCCAACGCTAAGCTGATATTCGATTCCTTTCACTACATGAAAATGATCAATAACGCCGTCAATGAGGTCAGGAAGCAGGAAATCATCATGGGCTCCGTCGCAGCCAAGGAGTCGCTCAAGAAAAGTCGACAGCTATGGCTCTGGGGCGAGGAGAACCTGCCAGAGAAATTCAAAAAGCGCTTCAAGGAATTGAAAAACAGCACACTCAAGACTGCGAAGGCCTGGCGGTTAAAGGAATTGTGGCGCAACTTCAGCGGCTGCCAAACAGAAGAGGAGGGGCGGGTGTTTTTCAAGGAATGGCTTCGGCTCGTAATGGCGTCAAAAATCGAACCAGTTAAAAAGGTAGCCCGATCAATGAAGGAGCATTTCGAGGGCATCATCACCTATTTGAAGTACCGCTTTTGCAATGCTATTGCGGAAGGGGGCAACAGTCGTATTCAGCTACTGGTTCAAAAAGCCTGCGGCTACAGGAACCGGGAGCGGCTAAAGACAGACATCATGTTCCATTTCGGCGGGCTGCAACTCGACCCTGTGGGGCATCAATGAAGAATCCCCGGATAAACCCAGAAGCGCCCGTAAACTCCGAGGTGTGGTTCGACGATTCATTTTCGCTTTTTTTCAAAGAGCATTCGACACTGCGACACGCTCATGTAGCCTCTTGCCTGTCCGTATTCATTTGTGATGGCGTATTGAGTGCCGAATTCCTTGTGGATGTCGGCATCCTTCGTGTTCGTGAAACCTCCAATGTAGAGTCGTCCGCCTTCTGAATCCTCCCATTCTTTCAGGTTTATGAAGTACTCCATCCCGCGCGACTTGGCGACCTCGTAGAATGCTGACATGATGAACATGCTGGAGCCGACTGAGCCACCCATTTTCTTGTAAGTTAGCCTGAGTTTAGACGAGACGTGTTGGCGCTCCGTTCAAGTTCCACGACTCTCATGAGGCAATTCGTGTCGCCGTAGTCCGAGGACTTGACCTCGACGAGCGAAGCGGTATTGGTTGCCGCTCCGGCTTGAAAAGCGATGAGGATTCCGGTGACCGCCAATGCAGTGTGTAGTTTCATTTTTCTCCTTTCGTCGAATCGAGTAGCCGGGGGAGGCATTCCTCCCCAAGCTCTCACACCACCGGACGTACGGGTCCGTATCCGGCGGTTCTCAAGTTAATTATATTTCACAGGCTACCACTTCGCCAAGCAGACTGAATAGGCCTTTCTGC
>JBBQNS010000079.1:0-18826 GCA_038330175.1 Kiritimatiellia bacterium | reverse complement strand
CGGCGGTCTCCGCCGGTAGCCCCCCCACAGGCGCGAAGCCTGACACGTTGCTAGAACTCCGCTACGACGCGGCCACCCTCAGCCCAGACAATCATGTTGAGAACCAGGAAGTTCCAGTTCATGAAGCCGGGGTTCATCACCGGTTCACCGGTTTCCGGGACGTAATATTCGTGCATGCACCCGTGCCGCTCAAGGTCCCGGCCGAGTAGCCAGACGGTACGTTCCACCAGATCGCGCGCATCCTCGTCCAAGCCGTATCGGACGAGGCCGCGGAAGGTCAGGTAGTTGGTGACGATCCAAATGGGGCCGAGCCAGTTAGATGGATTGCTGGTTTCGGTAAGGTTGTACATGGCCTCATTGGCGGCGAGGGTGCGGACACCGGCTTTGGCGAGAAAGGACTCTTCGTTACGATAATGCAGGCGGGCGACTTCGTGTGCCTGAGCCGATGTGGCCACGCCCGACCATAAGCCGAGGAAGCCGCTCCAGCCTTGGATGCGCATCAGTAAACAGGGCCAGAAGCAGCCCAACCCCTGATGCAACTCTGGAAACGCAGGGCGGAGCTGGCTGAGGAAATCCACGCTGTAGAAAAACCGGTCGCGCGGATCCCAGCAGTAGTGTCGGACTGCGGCCTGCAAGTTTGTGGCGCGTTGTGTGTAATCGGCGGCCACCCCGGTTTCGCCGAGCTGCTGCGCGAGGAACGCTCCCGCCAGAAGTTCGCGGTGCATGAGGGAATTCAGGTAGATGTTCCCAGAAGAGTTTGCAGGCCGAGCAAAAGTACAGGGGTCGTTGTCGACGCCAATAGCGAGGTCGTTCTTCCAGAAGAAGAGGCCGGTCTTGGCATCCTGTTGTTCGCGGGCGTAGTAGTTGTGGAAGCATTGCAGCCGCTCAAAGTGTGGCCGCAGCCATTCGGCAGAGCCGGTCTGTTGTGCGAGGAAGGCGGCGAATTGGCCCAATATCGGTTTGCAGATGTTGTTTTGCGGCGTCATCCATTCGGGGATGCCGGCCGTAGGGGCATGTGAACGCGGAACGCAGATCGGTATGGCCCCATTCGTCCGCGTGAAGTCGAGGTAGTTTAGGACACAGCCCTGAGCGTGTTCGACGGTGCGGTCGAAATCATGCTGGAGATCCTGATCGGCCAGGATCTGAAATAGTGCGATGGCGCTCAGCCACGAGTCCCAATCCCAGAGCATGTCCTGATAGGACGCGCCCGGCATGAGAAAAGGATACTTAAAGCCGCCACCGGCGGGACGAAACATTTTTATATAATCCCGCCGGAGATTTTGGCGAATGAGATCGGTATGTAACTTATTCATGTGTTGTGCCTCGTTCTTGTTTTTATTACCTCATTGTGAACACAGTTTCGTATTCAGCGTCAAGCACCACTGCCTTGCCACTGTCACTGGAACGGTCTGACACCCGCGAGGAGCGGAATCGGTAACGATTCCGGGCGTTTCCGGAACGTTTACACGTTCCGCTCCAATGAAAATCGCTCAAAACGGCCCATATTCAATCGATTTGGTCATCTGAAAAAGTAAACGGTACCTTCTGGATTTTGAACTTCATAAGCGCCCATGTCCACCGCTGGCAAGGCGATCCGCTGCTTGCCGCCCAGATCCATCGAGTTTTGCATCCACGGCAGGTTGGTTCCGACATTGACACAAGGCGATACGGGCTTAAGTCGGTAGTTGCCGTTGGCAGAATCTTCAAACAAGGGGTCACTGGAGATGCAGCCGTTCACGCTTACGCTGTCGCCGTCCTCGATGTCGCAATAGGCGAGGGTGACGGTGCCGACAATGTCGTCGCCATTATTCCAGAGGATGGAGTTGGTGAGGGATACGGTGCCGGCAACCTGGCGCACTCCTTCGCCGCCATTATCCGCAAGGGTACAGTTCTGCAGATCCATTAGGCCATTTTCCACGAGCATGCCGTCACCCACCGTCCCAGCAACCCCCGCAGTACAGTCGTTGCCTGCCAATAAGGTGTTGCGAACGATATGCGTCCCGGTGTTGGCATATATACCTGAACCCCTGGATGTTTGGCCTCCATTGTCGACTGAGGTCGAGCTGGTTGTTCGGTTCGATAGGACAACACACGCGTCCACCGTCCAATAGCCGCCTCCCAACGCAAGGCCACCTCCACGGCAGGCGGAATGTCCGCCCGCGTTATAGGCGCGATTATTCTGGATTACGCAATTGGTGAGTGTCCCCTTGCTGTTGACGGCATACAGCGCCCCCCCGAATTCCTTTCCCCAATCAAGACTGACGGCCAGAACATTGCTTGCCAGAACGCAGCTTTCAAGACGTATTTGCGAACAATCTTGAATATAAATACCGCCTCCGTTCACGCTGGACTGGTTGTTGGTAATGACGCAGTTAGCAAGGGTCAGGTCAGTGGCGAGCGAAATGTTCAATCCGCCCCCCGATTCAGTGCTGATGCCACCGGCGAAAGTGAGCCCTTCAAGGCGACTTCCCGCCGTGGCCCCCGTTACATTCGCCACCCGCTGACCACTGCCTGCCGCATTGATGATCGTCGTGTCGCTATTCGTCCCCAAAAGTTGAAGCCCATACTGGGTCAGGTTGAGTGGGAAGGTTTCCAGACCGTTCGCATAGGTTCCTGCGCCAATGTGGATCCGGGTTCCCGCCGTGGCGACCTCTAGTGCTTTGGTAATGGTGCGGAAGGCCGCTCCCCAGCTCCGTCCATCGCTGGAGTTCGCACCTGCAACGGACACGTACAGATCGGGAATGATCGTGATCCCTGGCGGGTAGTGATATCCCAGATCCACAACACCCGTATCAGGTGTTCCGTCGGCACGGGTTGTCAAGGAGCCGAGTCCTGCTGCTACGGCAGTCATGCTGCCAGTGTTGATGCAGGGACTTCCCGAGGCGAGGTAGAACCCGTTCTCGAAGAGCGGATCGGCGGAGATACAGCCGTTGACTCCATTACTCAGTCCGCTCTCGGAATCAACGAACCCCAGCGTCGCCACTCCCTCCACATCGGCGCGTAGGTTCCGCCATAGAATCGAGTTCGAAATGGACATGGTTCCCGCCAATCGTCGCACGCCTTCGCCTGCATTGCCGTACACTGTGGAATGGAGGAGCGTAAGGGTTCCGCTCTCAAGGCAAATTCCATCTCCGGTCAGCCCCTCGTTACCGATTACCAGAGTGTTACGGATGAGATGAGATCCACCCTTGATGTGCATCGCGCCGCCCTGCGCGAACGTGTTGGCAACGACACGGTTGAAGGCCAGCACGCAACTGTCCAATATCCAGCCTCCGTTGAGCAGTGAGAGGCCGCCACCGTTCATGTAATTGTCCGAGGCCGGGGACGCGACATTGTATCTAACCGTCGTGTTGCTCAAGACACCATAACTGTTCTCCGCATAGAGTCCGCCCCCATAGCGATTAACATAACCCGTCACGCTATCCTGTTGCTTGTTGCTCGCTAGCAGACAGGAGACAAATGCGATGTTCGTCGACCCGACAATATACGCCCCTCCGCCATTGAGACGGGCGGTATTGTTCGACAGCGTGCAGGCGTTGAGGGTCACGCTGGTCGAGTTGCTGATGCAAAGCCCGCCGCCGCGCTGGGTCGTGCTGCCTCCCGTGAGGGTGACACCGGAGAGACTGCTATTGGTGACGCCCACCATCAGCAACACACGGGAATCCATACCGGCAGCGTATCTGAGCACGGTCGGTGTTCCGGCGGGGTTGCCCGGAGCACCGTCGCCGGCATAGCCGCCCTGAATGGTCACATCCGACGCGGTCCACAGCAACTGGGTCGGTAGCACGAACGTTTGGGACAGCAGGTAGATCGTAGCATTGCTTTGGACGATATTGAGAGTGCCCTGCAAATTGGTATAAGCCGTAGCCCAGTTCGTGCCGTAGCTCGAATCACCGGAACTGGACACGTAAAGATCGGAAGGCGCATCCCAGTCGGCGACGGTCACGATCGCACTATCTGGCGCACCGATTGAGTAAGGGCCGGCGGCAATCGTTAGCTCGACGGTTTCGCCACCTGGCTCGCGCGTGCGATCCGGGATTGGCGTAACGGTGATGGTGACATTCGAGGCTCCTGCGGGGATCGGCACGGAGACGCCGATGGGCTGGTAATCCGTTCCCTCCGTTGCGGTGCCGGCTAGGGTTAACGCCACAACGACTTCGTCATTCGTCGCCGTGGGCGTGCGGGAGATCAGGAAGCTTCCTGTGTCGGGCCCCAGCTCGTTAGCGCTTGAATCCGGGGCTGAAACCCAGACCTCTTGAAGAGAGAAAGAAGCACGCGGATCGCCCCAGGCTTCGCCATCGGCGTTGGTCGCGCAGAAGCGATAGCTGTACGAGCCACTGGGCGGTGCCAGAAGGACATTTGTGCTGAGGTCGCCCGTGGCTTGCACTCCGAAATAGTTGGAATGGGCCCACAGCGCGCGATCGGTGCCGCCATCGGTCGGGCCCCAATAGACCCAGACGTGGGCCGGGGCGCGACCGGTGGAGGTCACTGTGCCGTTCAAGGTTGCCGATAACACCGAGACATCAGTGGCCGGGTAATTCGACACCGAAAGGGGAATGAAGGTCTCGTAGGCGCCCATATCGGCCCGTTGGTAAAGGCGCGCATTACCAGCCAGATCCAGGGCGGTCTGCATCCAGTTTAGATTCGTTCCAGCGTTGACGCAGGGCGAACCGACCTGCAACTGATATCCGTTGGTGAAAGCCGGGTTAGCGGAGATGCAGTCGCTCACACCGATGCTGTCGCCGTCCTCGATGTCGCAATAAGCGAGGGTCACGGTTCCCGTCACATCGTCGCCATTGTTCCAGAGGATGGAGTTGGTGATGCTAACGGTGCCACTGAACTGGCGGATACCCTCTCCTGCATTATCTGCCAGCGTGCAGTTCTCGACCGCGAGCGTGCCGCTGTCCACGTTAACGCCGTCGCCGTAGGCGCCGTTCAGTCCCTGCACGGTATTGTTGGAATAGAGGAGACAACTTCGTAGCGTGTACGTGCCTCCAGCCACATGCAGCCCGGCCCCGCGCGCGTCTTTGTTCGAGCCAGCCACCATTGTGCTGGACGTCCGGTTGGAGCTAATCGTGCAGTTTGCCACGGTCCAGGCACCGCCCACGACTGCCATGCCGCCGCCCCGTGTGGCACAGTGGTAACCGGCGGCGTTAGGAAGGGTTTGGTTGTTTTCCAGTGCGCAGCGCTCGACGATCCCTCTGCTGTTATTGCCGTAAAGCCCGCCGCCGTATGCCGTACCCCAGTCATCAGTTAGCTTTAGCGAGTTTCCGCTAAAAATACAGTCGGCAATGTTGACATTGGCGGAATTTTGTAGATAAACGCCAGCCCCGGATCGGTTGGCCAGGTTGTTGGTGATAATGCAGGAGGAAATCACAAGGTCGCCGGCCAACGTGATGTATAGTCCGCCGCCTTCCGCTGCACCACTGTTCCCGCCCGTAAGCGTCAAGCCCTCAATACGTCCGCCCGATGTTTCGATGACGCTCAGCACACGCTGATTGCTGCCGGAGGCGTTGATGATCGTGTTGGTGCTGTTCGCTCCCAGAAGTTGAAGACCACTTTTGTTCATGGTCAGTGGAAAGGTCTCCACTCCGTTGGTGTAGCTTCCGGCCCCCACATGGATGCGGGTCCCTGCTGTGGCTGCCGATAAAGCCTTGGTGATGGTGCGGAACGCCATCCCCAAACTCTGCCCGTCGTTGGAATTCAGGCCCGACTCGGACACGTACAGGTCCGGAATGATCGTGATTCCTGTCGGGTAGTGATAGCCCAGGTCTACTTTGTCGGTGTCGAGGGTTCCATCCGTGCGGGTGGTCCGCGCGTCCATCCCTGCCGCTACGGCGGTCATGCTGCCCGTGTTGATGCAGGCGCTGCCGGTGGCGAGGTAGAAACCGTTTTCGAACAGCGGGTCGGCGGAGATGCAGCCATTGACCCCGTTACTCAATCCGCTTTCGGTATTGACGTAGCCCAGTGTGGCCGAGCCGACAACATCCGCGCTGAGGTTCCGCCACAGGATGGAGTTGGAAATGGACAACGTCCCCGCCGTCCGTCGCACACCTTCTCCAACGTTGCCGTACAATGTCGACTGGAGAAGGGTCAGCGTGCCGCTGTCGAGTTGAATACCATCCCCGGTTATTCCGTCGTTACCGATTACCAAGGCGTTCCGAAGGGTATGAGTACCGCCGTTAACATAGATGGCACCGCCTCTGGCTGTTGCCGAAGCGGTTGCGCGGTTGAAGGCGAACAAGCTGTCCGTTACCAACCAGCCGCCGTTGATTAGCGAGAGGCCGCCCCCGTACATACGATTGTTTGCAACCAGAGAGGCGATGTTGTACCTGAAGGTCATGTTACTGAGAACGCCATAGCTGTTTTCAGCATAGAGTCCGCCGCCATACCGGGACACCCAGTCGGTTCCAACATCCTGTTGCGTGTTTCCCGCAATAAGGCAGGAGGCAAGCGTGATGTTGGTTGAATTCCCCATCCAGATTCCGCCGCCGTTAAGGTAGGCGCGGTTGTTCGATACGGTGCAACTCGTAAGGGTCAGGCCTACGGCATTGCTGATGCAGAGGCCTCCGCCCATTTGGTTGGTGAAGCCGCCGGTGAGCGTCAGGCGTGTCAGACTGCCGTTGGTCACGCCATCCACAAGCATGATACGCATCGCGCCGCCGGTGGGGGTGAGCGTGGTGGGTTGGGTATCGAGTGTTCCTGGCGTGCCAGCTCCTGAGTAGCCACCCTGAATGGCAACATACGAGTTGGTCCAGATCAACTGGCTTGGGAGGAGAAAGGTATGCGCAGCCAAATAGACGTTGTCATTGCTGCCTGCGGTACTGAGAGCATCCTGCACGTTCGTGAAGGCGGAGCCCCAAGATAAGCCGTCAGCACCGTTGCCATTGGTGGCCACATACCATTCCGTAGCGCGGGCAGGGGAGGTGAGAAGAACTATGGAGCCAAGCGTCAGCCATCCAATTTGGTTTCGAAATTTTTTCATACCCCCCCTGTTTATATTATTCTCCGCTACCGCATTTTAAACGGAACCATTGCGCCATGCCGATTCCGCTTCGATAGTTGTGAGCTTTGTATCCTGAGGTTCCTCTTCCATCACAGGATGATAGGGAACGCTAATTTGGCGTTGCGGTGGTTTTTCGCCCGCCATAAATTGAAGCAGTAGCGTGCCCATTTCCCTCGCTACTTCGGCCGGATCACAGTCGAGCCGGGTGATAGGAAGAAATTGGGGTAGGGGAATTCCCTTGTTGGCCAGCACCACGATTTCCAGGTCGACAGGAATGTGGACGCCAGTCGCCTGAATGGCTGGCAGGGCATCCTGGAATAGAACATCGTCACCGAAGATCACGCAATCGGGTTTTTCTTCACAAGCTGCCCAAATTTCGCGAAAATCCGACCACCCGGCACCCGGTTCCGCTGGGGGCAGGCTGGTTCGGGTCCAAGCGCGATTCAGGGTTAACCCCATCTCCGCTACAACCGTTTTGAATTTGGTGCAACTGCCTTCGTCCCAGCCAATAAAAGCGGGCTGCCTGCGACCCTTACCGACCAGTTGCCGGAGGGAACTCTGAATGGCACCGGAAAAATCAGGATCTACCGATCCATTGAACCGGAAGTTTTGGCCGCTCATGCCCACGATGGGGATTCCTTTGGCCTTGGCCTGTGAGGTCCAGTTGTGCAAAGGCAAGGTGGCCAGAGCCGCGACCCCACTGATTCTGTCCAGCGCCAGATCTTCCATGAAATCGGTGCTCGTGGCTAGGTCGGACGGAGGTTGCTCCGACATGACGTGGCCAATATAGAGCCGCGAGGACTGTGCTTTAGAGCTTAAAAACAGGCGTAATTCATGCATGACATGCGGGTAGAATGCGGCACCGCGAGGCGAAAGGAGGAGATTGTATTCAGAGAGAAGGGCGATGTGCCGATTGGCGGTCGGCGCCGGGCGGCTGACAAAGCAGCCGTTGCCGTGGCGGAGGATGACCCAGCCTTCATGCTGAAGCAAGACCAGCGCCATGCGGGCGGTATTGATGGCGACTCCAAACCGGGCGGCGGTAACCTCCATCGACTCTACGCGGTCACCAGGTGTGGCGGCCTGAAGCTCCTTGCGGAGTTCGATGGCCAATTGCTCGTGGCGCAGGTTGCGAGGAAGTTTAGTGCTCATAGTGAAACAATCTTCAGTAATTTGTTGAATTTTCAATACAAATATATTAGTCTGTGAGAGACACGTCAAGAAAAAGTTGTATTTTCGATGTAGGGCCGGCGAGCGCGCCGTGCCGTTGGGCGATGTGACCGCCAGCATAAGTCCAACGGCACTTTGAGAATCCTGACTCCTGTGCCTGCAAGACCCGGTATTGCAAGCGCCTCTGAGATAAAAGGTTCTCTTGTGGGAGGGGCGCTATGCGCCGCGATGGCTCATATCTGGGTGCCCGTTTTACAGTCAATCGCGGCGCGTAGCGCCCCTCCCGCATAGTGCGATGTCCACCCGGTGCCCACAATCTCGCCCCTCCTACTAGCAGTCTGTCTGACTTGCACAGCCTTCGAACTCAACCGCTACCACCGGCGGAGACCGCCGGCTCCAAAGATTGAAAGCGCGGGCTATTCTCGAGGAATTAAGCAAAGGGCAGCACGTGACACTTGTTTGCTGACGCAAATTGTATTCTGGAGCCGGCGGTCTCCGCCGGTCGTTCCCCATAGGCGCGAAGCCCATTACTCTGTGCGCATAACTGCAAATGCGTTATGCGCAAGGATTCGGGAGGTTTCCGCTTACCTGCCCCTTTAACGCCTAAGGGATCTGGCGTATGGGGACGTGCGCCGCTACAAGAGGGCAGGTTGTGTGCATTGAACCGGTGTAGCTGCGCGTGTCCTCACGCGCAGGAGGAGGCGATCTAGCATCCAAACGGGACAAGAGGCGCTTCTTCAAAGTGGCAACGGCGTCTCGCCGTTGAAAAATAGGGTTGAAGGGGCTCAGATGGTCTGCCTACTTTCCTGCAGAATCCTCTATCCAACATCGATGATGGTTTTTTGGAGGGCGAAGCTTGCTGAGCCGCGCGGGCAGGGCCGTTCGCTAACTTCTTGATGAGGATGGGTTGTAACCTTATACTCCCGTGCATGAACAAATCGGAACTTATCGCCTATCTTGAGGGGATTGATCAAGCGCTGCGGGCCAAGGCACTCCTCTACATATACGGAAGCGCCGCGTGCATTCTATTGGACGAGCCGGATCGAACCAGTCTTGATGTGGATGTGGCGGGGCCGTATTCCTCCGTCGATGAGGGCGACTTGCGGCAGGCTGCCGGGGCGGTCGGTCTCCCTGTCAATCCTGCCGACGATTATGCCGGCGATCATATCGAGTGGATCGGTCCTCTCCGGCTTTGCCTCCAGCCGCCGGTGGAGGGGCGGGGGCTGACGTTATGGCAGGGCAAAAAACTCCAAGTTCGGACCGGAGCCATTCCCGACCTTATTGCCAGTAAACTGATTCGGTACGACGAAATTGATCAGAGCGACATCCGGTACTTGTTGGCCCAAGGCCATGTGACCTTTACGGAGATTGAGGGGGCGACAGCGCAATTACCCCCTGTGTTTTCAAATGATCCGTTGGTGCTGGAGAATCTTGCCAACCTGAAGACGGATATGGCGCTGTGGGGAGGCGGATGACATGACCAGTCGCGAGAAACTCCAGTACTGCTACGAGTTGGCCTTCTATCCCCCGCGGTTGAACGAGGTGTGGAACCGCTTGAAGCGCGGCGGCATACCTGACGGTGATGAACTGGGCGAGTTGCTTGATACGGCTCTGCTTTTGCATCAGGCTCTGCCCGGTGAGGGGTATTCATCGCAGCGGGCGCTGAACCGTCTGGCCCTCTACCAGGCCAAGTCGCGCGCCTTTGGAACGATCCGGTTTCTCCAAAATATCCGACGTCACATGGGCCGCGCACCGCTGGCCCAGACAGTGGTTCCCGGGTCTATGGTTCGCGACATCGGACTGCCCAGCCTCTCGCATCATTGAGCAGTATTAACTGGATGAACACGTCACCGCATATTCCGTTTTTTCATCATCTGTTTGCTGACGCAAATTATATCCTGGAGCCGGCGGTCTCCGCCGGTTGGTCTCCCATAGGCGCGAAGCCCATTATTCTGTGCGCATAACTGCAAATGCGTTATGCGTAAGGAATCGGAGGGTTTTCGATTACCGGCCCCTTTGACGCCTAAGGGATCTGACGCATGGGGACATGCGCCGCTACAAGGGGGCAGGTTGTGTGCATCGAACCGGTGTAGCTGCGCGTGTCCTCACGCGCAGGAGGAGGCGATCTGGCATCCAAACGGGACAGGAGGCGCTTCTTCAAAGTGGCAACGGCGTCTCGCCGTTGAAAAATAGGATTGAAGGGGCTCCGATGGTCTGCCTACCTTCCTACTAAAAGAAACTCCCAGACCCTTCTTCTGGAGGGCGAGACTTGTCGAGCCGCGTGAACACAGGGTGTATTTGTGATCACAGGGAGACATCAGATTGCTTCGGCGAGGATTTGGTCTACGGAAGTGTCCTTGTGTCGCACTTGCGGCCACTGAGTAGACATCGGGCGCAAGCGCTCCTCCTACATGCATGCATGTGTAGGAAGCGCCCTTGGGCGCGATGAGCCGCCATGTGAGGTGAACCGGGCCAATTTAACTCCTCCCTCTCCTTGTATTCCTCCGAGAAACCGTGGCGTTTATTTCGGCTCCATGTACTCATGGAGGTGAAATAAACGCCACGGTTTGCATTTTCGCAGGTATTCTCCGTGTCTCCGTGCCTCGAGCGCAGCGGGTGGTTAATCTTTTCACTTTCCTCGGGCGTGCTGGCGGAAACTTTGTGAGAAATGAAAGATATGGGTATAGATTTGAACAGATTATTTACTGGCAGGCCCTTAGTCAATTTCCGCTCCAACTTAGGGCGAGCCGTTGTGGCTGGCCACGTTGTCGGTTTGCCACGTCGACTCGCCAAACGTCGCCGGAATGCTTTACCGCAGTGACTTTCAGGCCCTGCGCCGAAGACACAATCAACTGGTGCCGGGAGAAGAAATAGAGTGTGCCGTTCCGTGCGCCAGCGTCAGTGAGGTGCAATTCAACAGAGTGTTGTGCAGGCTCAGACTTCAGCAGTTCAGCGGTTCCCATCGTAATGTGCAAGGTGCTGCCAATCAAAACAGGCGCCTCACTGAGCGGCGTGAGCCGCAGTAACAGGCAACCATGCGCGCGCACATGCCGGGCCGTAAACCCTTGTTGTCCCACACCGAGATACTGTTCATCCCAGAATGACCACACGTGAAACTGTCGGGCAAAAGCAGGTAGATCGAGTTTTAGATCTGCCGGTTGATCAGCAGAATTCCAAAGCAGAATATTTGCATTATTACCGGCCACATAGCCGAACTGCTGATGCCAGGGGTCGGTTCCGGCATGGAATGATT
Source organism: Kiritimatiellia bacterium (assembly GCA_038330175.1). Classification (GTDB taxonomy): domain Bacteria; phylum Verrucomicrobiota; class Kiritimatiellia; order CAIKKV01; family CAITUY01; genus JAABPW01. Next base: position 7,400 of record JBBQNS010000079.1, on the reverse strand, counting down.
GTGCGCCACAGGGCGTTGGAGGATGCAGAATTTCAAAGGCCCGCGCCGTGTCCGCAATGCTGGCGATGGTCAATTCACCGCGAACCCGTTGGCCACGTTTCACCAGACCATACCGGGCGGTCGTCTGATAAGGCATGTTACTTCCAAATAGCGTTGCTGCGGCTAGTCCGTAATCGCGATGAACGGTTGTGAAGAGGCGAACCTCGAGCCGGAGCGCTTTAACTTTCGGCAAGGCTTTCAAAAGTGATAAGGGGATTACCGCTTCAAGTTTGTAACCGCCCCGCCGTCGGCGTATGTGATTGGTGATGCTTGATTCGGCAACTATTTTGCCTGCTTCGGCCTGCAGGGATTGGCCATCAGGTAACAGGAACAACTGACCGAACTCCTGGCTGCCATCCGCGCAACCGAACACTTCGACACAGGAGGCTTCCCACGGCATTTTTTCATCTACGCGGATGGCGATGTCGTTAACATCGGCAGAAAGGCGCAGCACCGAACCCTCCAGCCAGCACTCCACCTGGCCAAGTTTCTGTTCTCCAATATGAAGAGGTTCGGAAATCATGGCCGTGCCACCCAGTAAGCCGACAAAGCTATGCCAGGTCTGCCATTCTGCCGTTGTGAGTTGGTGCGGCCAGGTATAGGTCACATCCGGATCATTGGCGAACAGGACGTTGTTTGTTTCGGCCGTTGCGCCCACGGCCCGGATGCAACGCGAAATGCAGATATTGTGTGTTTCCTTCCACAACGCCATCGAGTCAACGCCTATGCGGACGGCATCGGCCAGGCCGACTACTGCGCGGCGAAATGAAACAATGCAGGCAAGCAAATAAATATCGCCCAGTTCTTCCCGGTAGAGTTTGTAGAGATCACGGAAGACCTGGTAACGGGTTTTGGTTGGATCGTGGAAACGGGCGCCAGCATTGATGAACGTAAAGTCGATCTTGAAATACCGGAAGCCCAGTTGGCGATGTTCCTGGATGATGTTACGGATAAAGCGCCGTGCACCAGGATGCGTGGGGTCAAGGTAGCCGAACGATTTTCCGGCCGCGTCGCGCTGAAACCAGGCGGGATGTTTCTTGTCAAAACCTAGTGAGTCTTCCACCAGCACCGGTGCCAGCCAAACTCCTGCTTGAGCGTTGGCGGCGTTGATTTTTTTTAGGACGGGCTCCCAGCCGCCAGGGAACTTTTGATTAGGCCGCCAATCTCCACGAGCCAGTTGATAGCCGTCGTCCACTTGGATGACTTGAACCGGTAGTTTTTCGGCGACTTTGGCGAAATTGGTCACGTCACGTGCGGTGACGGCCATTCCTTTTTGATACCAGCTGCACCAGCCGAATAGCGCACTCTGCTGGGTTCGCGTGCCGTGGGTTACGGCAATCTCCTTGAGCAAGGCGGTAACCGTTTCGTGATACGAGCCGGAAAGCAGTCTGACACGTTCCGATTCGCGCGACTCCCCGGGTGCCACCACCACATCGGTCATTTCGCTGTTAATCGTCAGCGTTAAATCTGCGGCGAGCAGGAACTCCACATCGGCTTCGGTGCCGACCGCTCCCAGGATCATTCCGGTTCGACCCTGATCCTTGTATATCGTCAGAAAGTCGGACACGGTTTGCGGGAATTGATGCGGATGATCCCAGTTATTGAGTGTGCCCAGGCACCACTCGTTCAAGTCAATCGCCAGCTTCGTCTTGGCGAGAGTAAAACGCCTGAGACGAACCGGTCGTTTTCGACGATTGCGGAAGATCGCATGAAACGATTGGCCATCAAAACTCCACTGGAGCTCAGGACCTGGCAAGATCTTGTGTTCGGTTTCGTCGACAAGGACGGTTACGGAGGCTCGAAATGGGGCCGCGAAAACGTAGGGCATATTACTCATGTGTGCAAACTCCAATACTCGTTAAAAGCCAATAATAATTAAGTGTAATGAACTCATCTATAACCTGAAACCCGGCCGTTGTTCGAAAAGGGTTTATGGACGAAACGCGGATTTTGTCGAGTGTACCCTTGAGTCCATTCGCCAGGTTCAAGTTGGCGCCGAAATAAAGCTTCGGCAGCATTCCCGTCATTTTCCCGAAAATACGGTCTTCCTCAACGGCATTCACGCCATTGAGGGACAGGCGGATGAGACGCGTTTCCGGATTATGGCGAATGGACATGGCGATATGGGTCCAGATTCCGGCGGGCGCCAGGGTTGGATGTGTTATGACTTGGCCATCGGGTGTTTCCATGGTCACGGTGCCGTCCGTCTGCCGTATCGGGTTTGCAACGTATCCGAGAGCAGTTCGTTGGCGGGGTTCGTCTCCGTTAGGGCATCAGTGATATCCTCGGCAACGGAGGCACCCGTCGGCTCATCGAAGCCGACCATGATCGTGGTGTTGATGTCTTCGACCGGCTTGTCTATCCAGAATGCCTCGGCGTTCTTGATTTCACAGAGTCCTGAATGGGCGAAGCCTAATATTATGAGCAGGCCAACAATATATTTCATTGAAATAACCTTAACTCAAGCTAAGGTCAAAATCAACTAACTGTCATTGACAGACTTCGTGGACGGGTATCCACCGCTTTATCTTCAAGCCCAAGCCGGGCGATCAGCGCTTTCAGGAATGTACAACCTGAAGTCAGCCGTGTTTTTATTTCCTCGTCGAAGGGAATCTTCTCATACTCATCAGGATCAGCGAGCGCACCTGACGCCAATCGCTTCTGACACTCCCACACCAATTTCATGAACGAGGCAAACTCCGGCAATCCCAGGTCCGGGTGTAACGCCAACCAATGGTTGTCAAAACAATGGAACTGGAAGATCCATTTGTGATCCTCAATTGAAATGGGGAGATTGGGGGAATGCGCTGCTAAAATTGGCAACACAGTGGCCCAGTCAATGACGCCACGCCCGGGGGGTAAAGTCTGGCGGCGGTAGCCGCGATCCGTAAAAAATACTACGGCATCTTTTATGTGCGTTAAGTGAGTGTAGGGTGCAGCACGCTGCGCGGCGAGGACGGGATTCTCGCAGTGACAAAGCACATTGGCGGTATCCAGACAGATGCCCGCGATATCCGGGCCCACATCCTCCACTAGGCGCACAAGCTCTGCGGTGGTGCTATCGCCGTGCGTCTCCAAATCAATCCGGGAACCGCGTTCGCGTAGCACCGGGGCAAGCGATCGGATGAATTTTGCCGAGTCAGCCAACTGCACTTGCCAAGACACAGGATGCATGTAGCGTTCGTCACCCCCGCCTAGGGAGCAGTGCAATTCATGCCAGCCGCATTGGGCTGCCAATTCGATTTCCCGCACGACCGACCGCCGATGCTCTTCCGGGCTTTCGGTAACCGCATGCGGATTGCAGGAAGACGAGAGCGAGACGTGCGAATACAGGCCCAATGCATCCGCCCGCTCACGTAAGGCCTTGAGTTCACTAAGTTCCAAGTTCTTGGAGAGAGTACGCAGTCCACCAAATTGTGCGCCATCCAGACCTGTAGTCTTGATGAAATCAAGCTGATCCATCGGGGATAAGCGCAGAGGTTGAAGGGTAAAGGTATCAACGCCGACTTTCATGGAATCTCCTCATTGTTTTGATTGCTTGCACAAAAAAGTTTATTTCGTTTTTACCGTTTGGCACCCATATCCACATGATATTTGGGAGCACCGCCACCAGAGAACCCACCCAACGCTTCAGGCATGCCCACCGCGGTCCACGGCTGTGACTGGATTGGCAACGTCACGGTACAACGACACTCAACGGACTGATAGGCCGCTTCGGCCACCTCCACCGTTCCCCGACAGTCACGCCCGGCGGTGTTGATCGCCGAGGGCTCGCCACGTAGCATACGGAGCCATTGATCAACGCAGCGTTCGTGGCCACCCCAATCTCCCGATGGGACCGGAACAAACTCTTGGAACACGGCTTCGCCGTATTGTGCGGCGGCCGCCTCTGAGCGTTCATGCAGCAACAACCACGTACCGCGGCCCGTCATTCGGAAAGCCTCGCCTTTGGTTCCACACACATGAACCATTTCGTACCACAGCCCGTTTTTGGCATTGTTGGAGCGTGTCCACCAGTTAATGGAAAGCTCTGCGATGGCGCCCGAGCGCATGCGCGCCAGAACGGCGCCTTGAAATTCGCCTTGCATCCGTTCCGGACGAACTGAACTCATGCAAGCCACACTTTCAACCTCGCCACCATACCACCGTAATCCATCAATCTGGTGCGTGAGACATGACATAATAGAGCCCCCTCCAATACCATCCTTCCAGTACGCCCAGCTTGTCTTCGGGATCGCCACGTTCTGATTGTGGTCAAGTTTCCACGAGAAAATATCGCCCAACATCCCAGAATCAACAATTTCCTTCAGCGCCATCCACTCGCCTTGATAGCGGCGATCATGACACACGGTAAGCGTCACGCCAGCCCGGTCACAGGCCTCAATCATGCGGTCGCATTCCCAGATGTTGCGCGCCATCACTTTTTCAACTAAAATGTGCTTGCCTGCCTGGGCGGCCTCTATAGCCGCCGGCATGTGCATATGATGCGGAAGCAGAATATCGACCGCGTCCACTTCCGGCATAGCTAACACTTCCCGATAATCGCGCACAATCCGAACCTCCGAACCCAATAGCGTGCGAATCGCTTCATCCCGTTCCGGCATAGCCTCCGCCACCAACACAACTTTGCCGCGTTCAGCGGCCTTGACGAAGGCCGGTGCATGTGCACCCAAAATGCCACCACCACCCAGGATACCCACGTTGATCAGTTTTGTTTTCATCATTACGACCCTCCAATAGTCATGCTAATAAACGATCCATTAACCCTGTTCATATCACTCCTTGTTGCCTGAACTAGGGAAACGATATATTATCAATGGTATTCTGAACATGGATTCTACATGCAAAAAGCTGGATAATTCCGGCGCTATTCTGAACGCGCTGTCTGAACACATGGCTCGTGCGGACATGCTGCCCATTCCTTTCATCGGCGTAGGTGGCGGAAAGTTCTCCAATCCTGGGGCGCCCCACATTGAACTTACATTCATGATGGCAGGAGAGATTCGGCACGTCCGCATCGGCAAAACCCTCACCATCAATCTCCCCATACACCATGTCAGCATTCATAATGTTCATTTTGGGAACGAGTCAAAACATTATGCTGGCGTTAAATGCATATGCCTGTTTCTGGATATTGGCCGGGATCCCGCACTCGCCTGGATGGGTCGGCGGCCGTTTTCTCACGTTTTTCCCGTGCGCAATCCACTTCGGCTTGCCGAAGTCTTTTACCGCGCCATAGAACGCTGTATCGCGGTTTCGGGGTCTGGAGGTGCATACCCCTTGGGGGCTTACGGATACGACCCTGACCGCGACCAAACAACCGGCGGCGCCGAACAACGGCTTCTCCAAGCGTCCACTCTGGAGATTTTGGGCCTGGCTTGGCAAGACGCGATTCGTTCGCCAGATGCCGGAATAGGCGCCGAAGAACCCTTGCCCATGAGATTGGCCTTGGATTTCATGGCAAGCCATTATGCAGACGCGGGACTGCGGCTGGAAGATGTGGCCCGTGCCGCACATTTGAGTGCCGATCACTTTGGTCGTCTCTTTCGACAACGGACAGGGATGTCGCCCATGGCCCGGCTCCAGGCGTTGCGTATTGAGCACGCCTGCCGACTCCTCGATCAACAGAGCCTTAGAATCCATGAAGTCGCCGAACACGTAGGTTTCCAAGATCCTTTCCATTTTTCCCGCGTCTTCAGCCAAAAAACAGGGGTCGGCCCGCGCGAATACCGCGCACACCGCATGCTTTAGTCTAATGAGGCTCTTGCAAAACCCCTAGAGAAGACGGTCGTGACGGAGCACGACCCTCCAGAAGAGGATGGAAACGGCCTGTCTTGCAAGATGGAGGGACGACCTCCGTGTCGTCCGCAGGGTTTTGCAAAAGGCTCAATAGAGTATTAGTAAGGATTTATTCGTAATCGTAAGCATAATCCTAATCGTAATCTCTTCTGGCTTGCTTAGCATTGGGCTGAAGAATATGGATTATGATTATGATCACGATTACGATTACGATTAAGACTTTGTTCCGGCTATGCCGGGTTAGCTGTAGGTGAAGCCTACAGTCTACAGCCTAATCTCCTTTTAGTCCCTTACGACTTGAATCAATCGAATTATGGACATGATTTTGAAAAGAAGAAAGTTTGAACAGCCTCCTTCGCCAGTAGGCTACGGCGAGCCGAGGAAGCTCACGAAGACCACGAAGGAAAAATAATTGCGCCTGCGGCGTATTCGCTGCTGGCGCCTTTGCGTGCTTCGGTGCGCCAAGCAAAGCTTTGCAAAACTTACAAATTGAAAGGTATTTGTCTCATGAATTGACCGTTGAAACTCGTTGCGTGGAGACAGAAGCTAAGCGAGAAGGCAAAACAGGAAAAGAAGTTCCGGTTTTACAGCCTGTACGGTCTGGTCATTGAGTCGGACACGTTGAGATGGGCATGGGTTCTGGTACGCCGGAACAAGGGCGCGCCCGGCGTGGATCGAGTGACATTTGAGCAGATTGAACAGCAGGAGGGCGGGGTTGAACGTTTTCTTGGAGAGCTGGAAAAGGAGCTGAGAGAAAAGACCTACAAGGCCAAACCAGTTCGTAGGGTGTACATTGAGAAAAGGAAGGCCCTGGAAGTATTTGAATATCTTTCCTTCGCCAAAATCGCTCAAGCATGAACGGGCAAAGGTGAGGGAGATGACCGATAAGCAAAGGTGTTTCGTTCCCATCCCAGAGCTAATAGTGACGATCAATCGCCAACTGTGAGGATGGTCGAACTATTATGACTACGGATACCCGCGCCAAGTGTTTCGGAGCATGAACAGTTATGTCCGTGAACGTCTGACTATCCATCTGAATCGTCGAAGCCAGCGAAAATATAAACTGCTTGAAGGACAAACTTATTATCAGCACCTAAATAAATTGGGATTGATTACCCTGTGAACGCCTCTGGTGAAACTCAACTTCTTATGGAAAGCCGGATGCGGGAAATCTGCACGTCCGGTTTGATGAGGGGGATGCCTGCGCAAGCAGGTATCTCTACTCTACTGTGCTTCTGTTAAATTTCTTCTTCTTGGTTCCGGCTAGGCCGGGTTAGGGTTGAGCCGTTGATCGGATTTACTGTTGCCGGGGGGGATTTGGTGCAAACTGGCTCATGCTAGCCAGATGTTCATACGGGGAGATGCGGGACGATGTTGTTCAGATCAGCGTAGGGATCGAGATATTCCTCGTTCGTAAATTTGGTTCCTGGACAGAATCTGTGGGTAAAAACCAGACTTCAGCAAGAGTTTCTATCGATAAGTTGTGATGAATTGGAGGGTAAAACACAAAAATAGGCTCTTGTAAAACCCTGTGGACGACACGGAGGTCGTCCCTCCATCTT
>JBBQNS010000078.1:0-18855 GCA_038330175.1 Kiritimatiellia bacterium | reverse complement strand
TCCGTCACCCCCGCCACCCGACAACACCCCCCGCCCGCAATACGAATCGGGGAAATCTTTTATTACTACACTCCACGGATTTGCGTCAAACAGGCCTTAGTTGCCGCTGAGGAAACTGCTCAAGTCTCTATCCGTCAAGTTCATCTGGCTCTATCTGGCGGAGATGTTCAAAGTTTGGTCAATCGGGGTACCATCCCGATTACCTCCGCCAACGAAGGCGTAACGCAGGATGATGTTGAACAGCTCACGGAATTATCCCGCTCCGTTAATCTCCCGCCAGAACGCCAGATTCTTCATTCCATTGGTCAGATTTTTTATGTGGATGGGGAACGCGTCGCCCGCCCTGAAAACTTTGAGTGCAGCACGCTTGCCCTCGACATATTAATTCTCCATGCCCAAAGCAGCCATATCCGAAATACCGTCCGTATGCTTCGGAACGACCTTGAAATGGATGTTGCCGATACCGCATTCGGAGGGCTCTGCTCCGCGCTGGCCGTTTTGACCCCGCAACAAAAAGAGGGTGGAGTACTTGTTGTTGATCTAGGCGGCGGTACGACTACTTTCGTGGCCTACGCCGCAGGAACATTCGCTGCTGCGGGAGCCTACGCCCTCGGCGGAGACCACGTCACAAATGATATCGCGCTGGCCTTCAATATTCCACGCATGCAGGCAGAACGACTCAAACTGGATCGAGGAAGTGCTATCGCCGAAGAGGCAGGCAGCTCTCCCCGAATCGATCTGCCCGCAGAAGGCGGTTACCCAGGACGGAATATAAGCCTCCCAGGCCTGCAAACGGTCATTCACCTGCGCATGACTGAGATATTCCAACTCATTCTACGAGAAATCGAACGTAAAGGGATTGTTCATCAAATCGGCGCTGGGGTCGTGCTTACAGGGGGCGGGGCGCAGATGAAAGGGTTAAGCAAACTCGCTGATCGCGTCTTCCGCATGCCCTGCATGATCGGGCGCCCGATCGGCTTCAGTGGCTTGGCCGCCGCTACCGAAAAACCGGAGTGCTCAACCGCCGCAGGGTTATTGCGATATGCTTTTAAAAATGCCACAGCGGCGCGGCGCCGCCCATCGGCATGGTCAAAATTCACCAGGATCATCAGCGGTCGCTGACGCTCGAAGAAAGTTTATAAAATGAGAAGAGCAGAACATATCATGGCCACCAGCCGCATGAGCGTGGTAGGCGTGGGTGATGGAGGCTGCAATGCCTTGGACAGTATGGCGGCCCACTGGGAAAACGGGCCCGCGTTAATTGCCATTAATACGGATGCACAGGCTCTCAAATCCACACAAGCCAGTACCCGGCTCCAAATCGGCATGCAAATCACCCGTAACATGGGTGCGGGCGGCGACAGCAACTTAGGCACGCTTTCGGCTAATGATGATTTTGATATGCTTCAAGGGTTGTTTCGCGGTATGGACTTGATTTTTCTTGTATCCACACTGGGCGGGGGCACGGGAACCGGAGCCACTCCCGTGGTGGCCCGTGCCGCGCGCGAAACGGGCGCCATGGTGATCGCCTTTGTGACCCTCCCCTTCACCTTTGAGGGAGAGCGCCGTATGTCTCAAGCACGTCAGGGGCTGCTTAACCTGCAAGATCAGGCTGATGTGGTCATCGTGATCCCTAATCAAGCCCTTTTTGCTGCCGCTGGCTCAAATGCCACTGCGGAAGAAGCCTTCCACCAGACCGACTATTATTTAAGCATGGGAATTTCTGCGATCTGGAAATTACTGACGCAGCGCGGGATCATCAATCTTGATTTTGCTACCCTCCGCATGGTGGCCCGTTGCAGCGGCGGAACCAGTAGCTTTAGCTATGGTGAGGGCAAGGGCGCACAACGCGCCAAAGACGCCATCGAAAATGCATTAAAAAGTCCTCTGCTGGATAATGGCGAAACGTTGGCCGAGTCTGAATCTATATTAGTCAGCATCCTGGGCGGCTCAGATATGAGTGTGAAGGAAGTCGAATCCATCATGCTTGCCGTCGAAAACGCTACCCGGAAAGACGCCCACATTCATATGGGAACATCTGTTGACGAAACATGGGATGATGCCATTTCAGTCACGCTAGTCGCCTCGCGTTTTTGGCGTGCCGAGGATAAGGCCGACGAAAAGACGATTAGTGAACCTGACCCAGTAGCTCCCGACGGAGCCCCCCCCTCCCCAACGGGAAAAAAGAAAAAGAAAAAAGAGGAAACAACCCAATCCCAACTCATTCTCGAGGGAATCAGTAAAGGCATTTTCAAGGATGTCGAACCAACCATCATTGATGACGAAGACTGGGATGTCCCCACCTTTATTCGCCGGCGAGTGACGGTGGCCAAATGAAGCACATTCTCGTCCAATTCAAAGGTAATGGAAACCACACTCCCCTCGTCCAATTCATCAAATATGGGATATCAGGCGGTATTTCGACGCTGGTGCATATCTGCCTTTTTTACTGGATGGCGACCCAGATCCTGCCTGCGCTCAATGCGCATGATGTAATTGCCTCCCTGCTGAACCTTACCGTACCTGAGGTTTCGCAGAGTATCCGGGCCAGAAATTCAATGATCGATAACACCGCAGCTTTTCTGTTCTCGAACCTGACCGCTTACATTATCAACATCTACTGGGTATTTTCGCCAGGACGCCATCATCCCGTCCTGGAGTTCCTGTTTTTCTTCGGGGTCTCGGGTGTTGCCATTTTGATTGGGAGCACCATCATGGGTTTTCTGATCCACACCTATGGCACCACCACCACCACCGCGTTCCTAGCAAACATCATGGTGTCACTGCTCATCAACTTCTTTATCCGAAAATATATTATTTTTAAAGACTAACCCTGGATGATTAAAAAACTGACAATTTTGTTTTCTACGGGTTTTGGATTGGGTCACAGCCCTTTGTTCCCCGGTTCCGTTGGGTGTCTTTTGGGAATCCCGCTCGTCTGGCTTATTCAGCAAACGGGAATGCGGCTGGGGATTGAGATCCCCTTCCAGATCCTTATGGCTATCCTATTGAGCCTGATCGCCATCCCCATCTGCCATGTGGGCGAAAAGGCTGCAGGCGGCAAAGATCCCCATTGCGTCGTTGCTGACGAATATTTAACTTTTCCGATCAGCATGCTTGGCTTGCCATTCACTCCGGTTATGATCGCCTTTTCGTTCGTAACCAACCGGATATTAGACATAATAAAGCCCTATCCTGCCCGCCAACTTCAGGCGCTGCCAGGGGGACTGGGGATCACTATTGACGACGTTTTCTCGGCCGCTTACAGCTTGGTGCTCAATCATGCGGCGTATTGGTCATTCAAATACATGGGTTGGCTATAATACGATCTTGACCCTCTCTGGGTCGCCCCCTAAAGTATACGTACATATATGCGCTCTATCGTAAAAATTGTCTTGTTTTTGTTCCTCGTCCTTCCTTGCATGGCAGGCTATGACAATATGCCGGCGCCCCCCCCTAACACGCCTTATACCCAGACCAAGGATGACGATAAACCCCAGGCTAAACGCGGAGTTCACTGGTATCGGAGCCCTCAGTGTAAAACGGCGGCCCAGCAATTGCAATTGGCCGCTAAATTTAATACCGAAAACCGCTACCGGAAGGCCGCCAACGCCTACCAGGCACTCGTCTATGCCTGGCCAGATTCCCCTGAAGCGCCTTTAGCCCAATTGGCGTTGGCAAAAGTGCAGGAAGCCCGCGAACTCTATTTCAAGGCGTTTGATGAATATCAGTATCTTTTTGAATATTATCCTGGGCAATTTGATTATCAAGCGGTACTGGATTGGCAGTTTAAAATTGCAAATTATATGATGAATACGCCAAAGGCGGCCTTTCTCTTCTTCCACGGCTTCGATGCCCCGGAGCGAGCTCTCCCCATGTATGAGAAAATCATCAAAAACGCCCCCACCGGTTCTCAGGCCGCTACGGCTCAGTTGAACATCGGGATCATTCATGAATTAAATGACCAGGAAGAAGAGGCCGTCACGGCTTATGAAATCCTGCAAAATCGCTATAATGATGCCGATCTAGCCGCACAAGCGTCATACCGTGAAGCGGATTGCCTGGTGAAAATCCACAACCAGCGCCCCAATGACGAAGACGCCTGTAACGCCGCGCGCGCAGCCTTGGTACAGTATATCTCAGTTTATCCAGGCCATGCGAATGTCGACAAGGCTAGAGCTGTTCTCAAAACCTTGAATGAGCAGCAGGCCAAGCGGGCTTTTGACCTTGCCCAATATTATCAAAAAATTGCGCATCGCCCCAAGGCGGCCATCGTAGCCTATGAGGATTATTTAAGAAAATATCCCGGCACACCCTTGTCCACCAACGCCAAAGAACAACTTACGATTTTAAACAAGGAAACGAAAAAAAATGAAAAGTAATAAATTATTTAGCGCCCTCCCTGTAATCGGACTTTTCATAGGGATACTGATGACGGGTGGATGTACCGGTTATCATCTGGGCAATACCTTGCCTCCGGGAATCACCTCTATCACGATTCCTGTTTTTATTAACGATTCCAAAGAACCCGGTTTGGAGACAACGGTCACAGGAGCGACTATCCAAGAGTTTCAAAAAGACGGCTCCTTGAGAGTGCTTCAGAAGGACCAGGCCAACAGCTTACTGGAGGTCCGGATTAAAAAATCAGAATTGGAACCTTTGCGGTATCGCAGCAATGAAAAAATTACCGCAAACGAGTACCGCCTGACGCTGACGGCCGATGTAATCCTGCGCAAACTCCCCAGCAACGAGGTCCTGGTCAATACTACGGGCGTTATCGGCTTTACAACGTTTATAGTCCTTGCGGATCTTCCCAGTGCGCGACGCGCGGCACTGCCCAAGGCGGCAGCCGACCTCGGTCAGAGAATCGTGAAATGTGTTGTTGAATACTGGTGAGCCGGGGGAAGGGTTTAGAGTTTAGGGTTCAGGGTTCTGAGCTTGCAAAGGGAAAAGAAAAGGCCGTGTCCGGGTAAACCCGACACGGCTTTCTCATTTCCAACGTGGCGTTATCAGCCAACCTTGGCGACCATCGCGGCCGCGCGCGCCTTGCGGCGATCGGCTGTGTTGGTCTTGATGATACCCCGCTTAGCGGATTTATCGAGGATGGAGCAAAATGCGCTGAATTCCTTCATGGCCTTGCTCTTGTCCTTAGATTCCACCGCGTCAACAAAGACGCGTCGCGTAGTAGCAATTTCACTCTTGGTGCTGCGATTACTTGACCGCCGGACCAGCGCCTGCTTCGCGCGCTTGCCTGCTTGCTTGATATTCGGCATACGTTAATCCTTTAATATTCTTCTTGTTGCTTGCTGAACGCAAAAAACGCCGTCATAATAAACCTCCAATGGCTCAAGTCAACTTGTAATTTAGCTATTTTCCATACAATAAATACTCTATGTCATCCGTTCTACATACAGGGTCAGACAAGAAACAAAGCTCTGGATTGGACGTCAGCGACAAGAACCTAGTAGATCTCTACGTCAAGGGGGATGTAAAGGCTCTGGATGAATTGATTAATCGCTACAAAAAGCCCTTATACAGCTTCTTATGGCGGCTTACGTCTTCTGGCCCGGAAGTGGATGAGATCTTTCAGGAAACGTGGTTTAGGGTTATACAAAAAGCGTCAAGTTTCGACCAATACCGTTTTAAAGGTTGGATTTTCAGGATTGCTTATAATTTAGTGATCGACTGGAGCCGGTCTAAACGAGGGCATTTAAGTTTAGACCAGACGTCAGAATACTCAGATGGGCTCGAAACACTGAGCGACACTCTGCCCGCTCCAGGACAGACGCCAGACGAGAAAGCAGCGAGTGGAGACATCAAGCAGGCCATCTTGCAGGCGTTGGATCACTTGCCACTGGAACAAAAAGAAGTGTTTTTGTTGAGAATGGAAGCAGACATGTCGTTTAAAGATATAGCCGAGTTGCAAGGGACTTCGATAAATACCGCTTTGGCGCGTATGCAATACGCCTTAACAAAAATGAGAAAATTGCTTAAAACTTTCCACGAGGATTTTGAAAGGGCTCTATGAACTGCTCGAACATGGAACAACTAGTGTTGCTAAAGGATTCCGGAGAGATTTCAAGGGATCAAGAACAAGAGCTGATGATGCACGTGGAAGTCTGTTCAGAATGCCGCAAGGCCACAGACGACTTGGGTTTGTTGCGTAACACCTATATCGCAGCGACCTTGGCACTGCCAGGCCCCTCACAAGAGGCTATAGGCCGAATCCTCAAGGCAGCCAAAGGCCGGCCTTCAGCGGCCACGTGGCTATGGTCTCACCCCAAAACAGTCGCTCTTGCCGCCGCCGCAAGCCTCATCTTTTGTTTGACGTCCACATACGTCTCTAAAGCACCTTCTTTAATAAAACCAATAGCCTCGGCGCATAATATTAATGCTACCGAGATCATCCCGCTGATCGCCATGATTACCGGAACCGAGCCCTCGTTGTTAACCATGGAGGGCGAAGAGTCCGAGTTGGCGGTAATGGCTAGCGAGCTTTTACGGCTTCAAGACATGAACATGGAAGGCACAGCCGACCGAATCGATGAGGCTATTCTATCCGAGGATTATCAGCCCACAACTCTTCTATGGAATAATACTCCCGTACCTCTGTCTGGAATATATGGATAACCACGTCGAATAAATCGACCACGACCCAGCCATCATCAGGGGCACCACTGACGCGGATTTTGAATCCCGTATCCTTAGTGGATGTAGTCACAGCACTTGCCATGGCCTTGAGCTGTGCGGCCGTCGCACCGGACGCAATCATGTAATAATCAGTCACAGGTGATGTCTTGCGGACATCAAAAATTATGATATTGGCTGCCTTTTTGGACAACAAAGCTTCTTTCGCACAACGCATTAAGTCTAGTGATTCCATCTTTCCACTCATCTCCTGTATAGGGAATGCTCGGTAATATACATATCTACGACAGGAGACACAAGATAACGAATCGGCATCCCTTCCACCACCCGGTACCGGATATCCGTTGAAGAAATGTCTACCAGGTGGCCCACTCGGGTATCTGCCAAAAGCTGTTCTGCCCATGGAGCAGGCAAATTCAGGTTTAGTTTTTCTAAAGCGGCAAGATCGATACCTGGCCTGACAATGGTAACGATGCGGCAAAGCTTAAGTAAACGGTTGATATCCTTCCAAAGATGGAGTTCAACAAGCGAATCAGCTCCGATAATAAAGCATAGTTCCGCTTCTGGATTTTCCGCTACCAGCACCCGCATGGAATCGATGGTATAGGACAGCCCTCCGCGTTCGATTTCCATGTCAGAAACTTCAAAATGCAGGTCGCCTTCAACCGCCGCCTCCAACATGGCAAGGCGGTGGTGTGCGGGAGCAAGTCCGCCAGGAGCCTTATGCGGGGGTTGAGCACAAGGGAGCAAAATTACTTTCGCGAGATCAAATTGCTCGATGGCATCTTGTGCCATAATCAAATGGCCGAGATGAACAGGGTTAAAGGTTCCTCCCAAAACCCCAAGCCTTGGACGATGTGACAAAGTATCCACGAAGATGAATAACTATAATTTCAATTGGTTTACAGCTTGTTTCAAAGCAAAAATGTGGGCTGGAGTGGTCCCGCAACATCCGCCAATAATGACAGCTCCTGCCGCCACCAACTCAGAAACGCGCGCCGCCATATCCGCTGGGGTCTCTGGAAAAACATCCTCCCCATTAACGTTTTTTGGCAATCCGGCATTCGCCTGAACCATAATCGGAGTCGTTGGAGCCGCCTGCTTAAGTTCCTTAACAATATCGATCATACGCTCCAACCCATTGCCACAATTCGTGCCAATAATATGTGCGCCAGCGTCGACTGTGGCCCGGGCCGCTTCGGTGGGAGAGACACCCATCATTGTACGGTAGGTCCCTTGCTGGGTTCGCTCATAAGTAAGCGTACAAATGATTTCACACCGGGTGTTTTCCCGCGCGGCCTTGATAGCGGCAACGGCTTCGTCCAAAGCGCTCATGGTTTCAATGCAAATGGCATCTGCCCCCCCAGCCTCCAACGCGACGACCTGCTCTTTAAAAAAGGCGTAAAAATTTTCTTCAGTCACGTCACCCATAGCCGTCATCATCCCCGTAGGCCCAACTGAGGCGATTACCCATTTGTCAGGACCAGCTGCCGCCCGTGAGATAGCGGCGGCGGCCTGATTCAACTCGCTCGTACGCTCAGCAAGGCCGAAATGATCCAATTTGCACCGAGTTCCACCGAAACTATCCGTCTCAATCATATCAGATCCAGCAGCAATATAACTCCTGGCAATGTCCATTACTGCGTCAGGATGGGTCACGCACCAGAGCTCAGGGCATTCGCCCGGCTTCATGCCTTTTTTCTGCAAAAAGGTTCCCCACGCCCCATCCGAAACCAAAACCTGACCGCTTTTCAAAGTATCAATAATGGATTGTTTTGCCATGGCGAGATCCGATTTTCTTTAGAATTAACACACAGCCGCTTTGAGAGCTTGCTCTAAATCCGCCACGATATCATCAATATGTTCTATCCCCACCGAAAGCCGAACCAGCTCAGGCGCAATACCACACTCAATTTGTTGAGCCTCGGTCAGCTGTGAGTGAGTCGTAGTGGCGGGATGAATTGCCAAACTCTTTGCATCTCCTACATTAGCCACCAACGAGAATAGCTTCAGGCTATCCACAAATTTCCCGCCCGCTTTGCCTCCGCCTTTAATACCGAAAATGACCATGCCCCCAAACCCGTTCTGAAGCATTCTTTTGGCAACCGGATAAGCCGGGTCACTCTCAAGTCCGGGGTATCTCACCCATGATACGCAGGGATGCTTCTGGAGGTATTTAGCAACAGCCAACGCATTTCGGCTATGTCTTTCCATCCGCAACGGAAGTGTCTCAATCCCTTGCAAAAATAACCAGGCATTGTCCGGTGCTATGCAAGATCCCAGATTCCGTAGAGGGACCAACCGCATGCGGAGGATGAAGGCCAGAGGCTCCAAGGGGCCGAGATCATAAGCGAAACGCAGATTATGATAACTAGGCTCGGGATGAGACAACAACGGGAATTTTTCGCTCTTCCAATTGAATTTCCCCGAATCGACCACAATACCGCCGATTCCCGTCCCATGGCCGCCCATCCATTTGGTCAGGGAATGGATGACAATATCTGCACCTTGGCTAATCGGACGTTGGTGATAGGGGGTACTGAACGTGCTATCGACCACCAAAGGCAACCCATGATCATGTGCAATTTTCGCAACCGCAGGGATATCGATAACATCAAGGCCTGGATTTCCGATTGCTTCAACAAAAATCAGTTTGGTTTTTGGCGTGATCGCAGCAGCAAAATTGGCGGGGGTACGAGGATCCACAAAATGACACTTTATACCAAAATGGGGCAAAATGTCATTGAACTGTGTATAAGACCCCCCATACAGATTATTTGCCGAGACGAACTCATCGCCTGCCGTACAAATATTGACAACCGTATAAAAAATGGCGCTGGTTCCAGAGGCTACTGCCAAAGCAGCCATTCCGCCTTCCATAGCCGCAACTCTTTTTTCCAGCACATCCTGGGTAGGATTCATCAACCGGGTATAAATGTTCCCCAGCTCTTTAAGGCTGAAAAGGTTGGCAGCATGCTCAGTGTTGTTAAATTTATAAGCACTGGTCCGATAAACCGGTACCGCTTGGGACAACGTTGAAGGATCGGGATCTTGTCCGGCATGCAAGGCCAATGTCTCTACATGATTACTGCTTACGCGCATGGTGAATTCTTCCTTTCGACAATAAAAATACGCTCACATCTTCGCAAACCAATGCTGAGAAATTAATGGAGGAAAATCGGAGCAACCTGCCGCGCAATAGCCTCTGCAAGCTTTTCTTCTGCATCGGTAGGATCTTTAGCAAGAACCGCGAAATCGGCAAAAATCATGGTGCCTTCAGGAGCAATTTCGGCCACGCCTCCATCGACGACAATAAATTGGGTCTCAGCGCCCAGACTCACTTTGATAATGCCCATTCCTATTGCCGCAACCATTTGAGTATGGCGCGCCAAAACCCCAAAGTATCCTCCCGGCTCCGGACAGACAAGACTGTCGGCCAAGCCGTTATAATAGATCTTATCAGGAGTTGAAATCAGAACGTTGAACGTCACGCCTTGCCTCCCGCTAGTTTCTGAGCTTTTACGAGTACATCCTCGATCCGGCCTACCATATAAAAAGCCTGCTCAGGAACTTTGTCGTGCTTCCCATCAAGAATTTCTTTGAACGACCGAACCGTATCGGCAATCTGGACATAAGCTCCCGCCATCCCTGTGAATTGCTCAGCCACAAAAAATGGCTGCGAAAGGAATTTCTGCACTTTCCGTGCGCGTTCAACGGTGAGTCGGTCTTCTTCCGAAAGCTCATCCATCCCTAGAATCGCAATGATGTCCTGCAGCTCCTTATAACGCTGCAGAATCTCCTGGACGCCGCGAGCCACTTGATAGTGTTCCTCGCCGACAATATCAGGCGAAAGAATGGAGGATGAGGAAGCCAGGGGATCGACCGCCGGATAAATCCCGAGCTCTGAAATGGCGCGAGACAGCTCAGTTGTGGCGTCTAAGTGAGCAAAAGTCGTCGCGGGCGCTGGATCCGTGTAGTCGTCTGCCGGCACATATACGGCCTGAATCGACGTAATAGACCCATTTTTGGTCGAGGTAATCCGCTCCTGCAAGGCTCCCATATCGGTTCCGAGCGTAGGCTGATACCCTACCGCCGAGGGGATTCGCCCTAGCAAGGCAGACACTTCAGAGCCCGCCTGAGTGAACCGGAAGATATTATCAATGAACAACAATACATCTTGAAGCAAGACGTCGCGGAAATACTCAGCCACCGTCAGGGCGGACAGGGCGACACGGGCGCGGGCACCAGGCGGCTCATTCATCTGCCCGAATACCATGGACGTTTTTTTGATAACGCCCGACTCCCGCATTTCCCGATAGAGTTGCGTTCCCTCGCGGGTTCGCTCCCCCACCCCTGCAAAAACCGAATAGCCACCATGTTCCGTAGCGATATTGCGGATCAACTCTTGAATCAAAACCGTTTTACCCACACCGGCACCGCCGAATAATCCGATTTTACCGCCCTTTTTATAAGGAGCCAGCAGGTCAATCACCTTGATTCCGGTAACCAAAATACTGTCTTTCGTATCTTGATCCTGAAAAAGAGGCGCGGCACGGTGAATGGGCATACGCGTCTCATAAGGGATCGGCCCCGCCGCATCAATGGGCTCGCCCAAAAGGTTCATAACACGGCCCAAGGTTCCCGGCCCGACAGGCACCGTAATTCGTTCTCCGGTATTTTTGACGACAGCCCCTCTGACCAATCCATCGGTCGCATCCATCGCAATGGTACGCACCAGGTTATTACCCAGATGCTGGGAAACCTCGAGTGTCAGGTTCCATTCCAGAGCATCAATGTAGGGGTTCGTCACCTTTAATGCCGTCAGAATAAAAGGCAACTGGTTTTCAGGAAATTCAACATCAACAACAGGGCCAAGCACCTGAGCTATTTTACCATCAACGACCGTATTTAAATTGCTCATAAGTCCCTCTTTAAACTCTCTTTATTTCAGCGCCTCGGCGCCAGCTACAATTTCCGTCAATTCTGTTGTAATCGCTGCCTGACGAGCCCGATTCCGTTGAAGCGTAATCATACGGATCAGATTATCGGCATTCGAACTCGCTTGCTCCATGGCCTTCATGCGGGCGCTATGTTCACCCACCGAACTGCTCAGCATCGCCAAGTACACTCTCAAGCTAATCATACGCGGGAGCAAGGCATTGAGCACTTCTTCTGTATTGGGCTCCAGCATCCAGCTTCCGGAGGCAGCGACCGTGCCCGCCTGTGCCAATAGTGCCGGATCCATGGGGATGATTTTTTCCACCACGGGCTGTTGCGACATGGCCCCTCGCAAAGCATTGAAAGCCAAATAGACCTCATCCACACGCCCATGAGTGAAAGACGCCTGAATTTCGCGAGCGATACGATGGGCGTGCATAAAACCTGGCTTTATCATGAAATCTTCATAATAGCGCTCAACGGCCACTAGGTTTTTTAACGACGCATAACCCCGCCGGCCACAAAAACTAACCAACACAGATCGTTTCAGTTCTTCCTGCTGACGAATCCAGGGATTAAGCGTTTTGATCAAGTTATTATTGAACCCACCGCACAATCCCCGGTCAGACGTGATCAGCAGGACTAATACCTTTTTTACAGATTTCCGAGGAATCACCAGGGCATGCTCGCCGGACAAAACGGAAGGCCCCATCCGTCCTAAAATACCCGACATTCGGCTTTCGATTAAACTCACTCGCTTCTCAGCCTCCTGCGACCGACGGAGTTTGTTAACCGAGACCAATTTCATGGTCTTGGTCATTTTCCGCGTACTTCGCAGACGGGTCAGCTTGACATTAAATTCTTTTAGCGTCGGCATGCGATGGCGTCCCCGGTCAAGCCGTCTTTACAGACAAACGTTTCAAAACCGCTTCCAACGCCGCCTTAACCTCTGGCGTCATCGCTTTGGATTTTGAAAACAAGGTCAAGTATTCACAAGGAGAGCGATCCAGCGCCTCATACAACTCAGCCTCAAAAACCAGGATCTTCGCGATAGGAATAGAGTCCAAATAGCCTTGGGTGCCGGCATAGATCACCGCCACTTGCTTGGCTACGGGAATCGTCGCATGCACGTTCTGCTTCATAAGCTCCATGAGGCGTCGACCTCGCTCCAACTGCTTGCGCGTTGCAGGATCCAAGTCCGAGGCGAATTGCGAGAAACCAGCCAATTCACGAAACTGGGCCAACTCCAAACGCAGAGAACCAGCGGTCTGTTTCATCGCCTTGAGCTGCGCATCACCCCCTACACGAGAGACGGAAATTCCGGGATTGATGGCCGGCCGTTGACCGGCATTGAAGGCATCTGTCTCCAAGAAAATCTGTCCATCCGTGATGGAAATCACATTCGTCGGAATATAGGCCGACACATCGCTTGCCTGAGTTTCGACAATGGGCAACGCGGTCAGACTTCCGCCCCCCCTCTCGGGGCTCAATTTGGCCGCCCGCTCCAATAACCGGCTGTGCAAATAAAAAATATCGCCCGGGAAAGCCTCACGTCCGGGAGGACGGCGCAACAGCAACGATAACTGACGGTACGCCTGAGCCTGCTTGGTCAAATCATCGAAAATGATCAAGGCATGGCGGCCACTGTCTCTGAAATATTCCGCCATGGCACAGCCCGTATAGCCGGCAAGAAACTGCATGGGTGCAGGGTCAGATGCCGTCGCGGCGATCACGGTGGTATAGTCCATCGCCCCATATTTTTTCAGTTTTTCGCAAACCTGGACCACGGTCGAACGCTTCTGCCCAATGGCGACATAGAAACACATAACGTCTTCGCCGCGTTGGTTGATAATCGTGTCGAGAGCGAGCGACGTTTTACCGGTCTTGCGATCACCAATGATCAACTCCCGCTGTCCACGCCCGATCGGTGTCAGAGCATCAATCACCTTGATCCCGGTCTGGAGCGGTTCACGAACATCGGCTCGGTCAATAATGCCCGGTGCCTTGACCTCGATTTTACGCATCTCGGAACTCTTGATCGCAGGTCCGCCATCAATGGGACGACCCAACGCGTCGACCACGCGGCCGGTGACAGCCTCGCCCACCGGTACGGAGGCAATCTGGCCCGTACGACGAACCGTATCGCCTTCTTTGATTTCACGATCTTCACCGAAAATGGCAACCCCGACGTTATCCTCTTCGAGATTGAGTACCAGCCCGGTCAATCCTTCACGGAACTCGATCAGTTCTCCGGCCATGACGCCTGTTAAGCCATCGACGTGTGCAATACCATCGCCCACGCTCAACACGGTCCCTGTTTCGGATACGTCCACCTTTTGATCAAACTCCGAAATTTGTTTTCTCAGAATAGATGCAATTTCTTCAGGTCTTAAATCAATAGCCATACGTCCACCTTGCCGTTAACCGGCCATCATCGTTTGCCTGATCATGCGCAATTGCGCCGCCAAGCTGAAATCATACACCGTATCCCCCACCTGCAATCGGCAGCCGCCGATCAACTCGGGGTTTTCTTCCGTCTCCAAAATTAATTTCTTGTTGATGCGATTCCCCGCATGCAATGCAATATCCCGAACATCTGCGGGCGCCAAGGGAAATGCCGAAGTCAAACGCCCTCGCAAAATGCCTTTTCGTTCTTCTTCTTGTTTCTTAAAATCTAGACAAATTTGCGCCAAAAGACCAAGGCGACGTTTGGATTCCAAAAAACGAATAAATCGCCAAACCAGGGCGCTCACTCGCATTGCAAACAAAGCTTCCAACGTTTGTGTTCGCCGCTTGGCAGGAAACCGGTAATTCCCGATGAAATTACGCAGGTCCTCAGACCCGGATAAATCCACTTGAATCTGGGCCAGATCACTCCCAACAACCTCAAGCAGCGCATCCCCTTTCGCAAGGTCATGCAACGCCTGGGCATATCGGTGAGCGGCTCTGGAGTAACGCTTCATAGCTGCTGGATTTCCTTGGAAAAATCATTGACCAATGCCCGGTTCCGCTCAGTATCCACATTCGCGACCAGGATCTTACTCGCCAGCGAAATGGCCAATTCCGTAGACTCTTTGCGCAAAATGACACGGGCTTGTTCCGTTGCCGCCGCAATCTCATGCCCGGCTTCTTCAATAAGCGCCTTCGTCTTTTGCTCCGCCTTATCCTGGATGAGCCGGGCCGACTCTTGAGCCGCCACACGAGCCTCAGCCACCAACCGTTGCGATTCCCGCTCTGCCGCCTGAATCATTTCCAGGTTCTTGGCTACGGTTGCCTCTGCGCCTAGACGCGCCGCTTCAGCCTGAGCCAACGCATCGCGGATCGACTTCTCCCGCATATCAAGAACCTTGAGAATCGGCTTCCACGCGACCTTATAGAGCACCACCGTCAAGAAAGCGAAGGTGATCCACGTGAGCGCCATCATGGAGGCCGATACGTCCATGACGTTCGGAGAAGCTTCATGGGCACCGGCTGCTGGGACTTCCGTCACAGCCTGAGTTTGAACGGCGTCTTCCATGCCGGTTTACTTTCCAAGCAAACAGATGACGGCACAAAACAGCGCTGTACCCTCAACCAATGCCGCAACGATCAGCATCGTCACCTGAATTTTAGCTGCCATTTCCGGTTGCCGTGCAATGGCACCCACCGCCGCAGCTCCCACCGATCCAATACCCACACCTGCCCCGATGGCGACTAAACCTGCTCCAATACCTGCTACTGATCCAGTTAACATAATGTTTTCCTTTCTAAAACCCCAAATTCAAAGCACACCATCCCGAAATTTCCCCTCCGCCTCATCAGTCTTAATGAGCCGGGTGATACCGTTCTCCAATAAAAATCGCCGACAATAATGTAAAAATATATGCCTGTAAAAACGAAACAAATACTTCCAACAGATAGATACCCAATGCCCCCAACAGAGCGGGTAACGCATAAATTCCAAAAATCACAATCATACCTAATAGCGAGTAAATTACCAGATGGCCTGCCAGCATATTTGCAAATAAACGAATGGCCAATGCCATGACGCGTATGAACATACTGATAATCTCGATCGGAACAATCATAATAAGCATCGGTCTGGGGATACCTGATGGCGAAAAACCCTTACAAAATGCGATAAATCCATTCCGATAAATGGCCCCAAAAATCATGAATCCAAGAGTGATCAGCGCCAAAGCGGCGGTAACCCCCAAATTAGATGTGGCGGTGTAGAAACAGGGCACCAACCCCATCAAATTCATAATCAAAATGAAGAAAAATAAAGAACAGAACATCGGCGCCATTGCTCTCCCGTCTTTCTCACCCAGGAAAGGAATCACCATTTCATCGCGGATATATTTGGCGAAGAATTCAACAGCATTGAGTAATCCCGTAGGAATGGCCTGTTTACGCCGGCCTAACATTCCCAGCACAATGATCAGCAGGAGTGCGATGGAAATCATCATGACGGCATGCACCGTTAAACCATAAGGAAGATTTGTGTGAAACTTGGGCAGCCAGGTCCAAGAGGACGAGTTCATGACATGGTGCATCATGTAGGCTTGCACGGTCTCACTCTTCTGCTGCACCAGATTCACGGCATCAATTGTATTTGTTTGCATCACGAACGCACTCTAATTTTTCCCCCACCTTATTCTGATATTGCAACAGCTGCATGACTTCAACCGGCATCAACAAAAAAAAAGCAGAAAGGCCAGAAACTAAAAAACTTCCACGCTCAACTTGGAAAAAGAGCACCATGTAAGCAAAGATCAGAACCAGGGTCAACATTCTGATTACATTAGCCACGCCGCCCCATCGAATAAAGGCCCACGGCGCACTCCCCATGGCGCGCTTCCAAATCAACCCCGCGAGAATACTATTAAACGCAACAAGACTCCACCCCGCACAAACCGCCCACCAGCAGGGAACAGGGATTAAAAGCCATGCCAATAAAAAAGAGATTAGACAGGACAACATAACGCCCGTAAGCCAGGGTCGCGAATTAACACACTTTGAAAAAGAACGAAATATCAAAAGATATCCCCTTCTTTCGGCTCTTTGGATTTTGGAGTCGTCGCTTGGCGGACCTGCTCATTTAACATCCGGATCACAATCCAAACCTCATACGCACCATAGGCTAATCCAAAAAAAATTCCGCACACTGTAAAAAAAATCGCTCCCTCGCCCCTTTTCTGATCAATGTAATAACCAAGAAACGAAAAAACCGCCATCCCAACGGCAAAGTTCATCCCCAACATCAGGGCGCGTCCCAATTCATTATGCTCCCCAGGACCAGCAAACAGTTTTTGCATCATACTTGCCTCAATCTTTAATTGAGATGCTTTACCACTAGTCCACTGATGGCACTCAGATCGTCAGGCTTTAGCGTCACGTTACCAGCCTGGGCATTTTCTGTAGCCTGTTCAATGTTGCGGGCTCCGCAAAGGGCGTAGGTGATGCCTTTTTGCTCAATCGTCCAGGCAATAACCAACTGGGCAATCGTCAAATCGTAGTTGGCTGCAATAGCAGACAACCCCTCAAAAAAGGGAATCAATTTTTCACGGTTTTCAAGGCTGAACCGGGGATCATTTTTACGAAGGTCATCCCCTTGAAAGGTACGTTCCGGCCCTATTTTTCCTGAAAGCAACCCCAGGGCGAGACTCGAATAGCTGAGCGTCGAAATGCCCTTGGCCACGCAGGTAGGCAGCAAACTCGACTCAATGTCGCGATGCAGCATATTGTATTGTTCCTGGATACTATCAACCGGACCGAATTTCAAGTAAGCTTTGAGTTCATCAAGGGTGACATTACTCACGCCTATGGCTCGGATTTTTCCTTCTTTCTTCAGATCCAGCAGGGTGGTCATAGTCTCCTCAACGGGAGTGGTGGGATCCTGCCAATGGGTTTGATACAGATCAACGTGATCGGTCTGTAACCGGGTAAGACTCTCTTCTAATTCATGGCGAATAGACTTTCCGCCAAGAAACCGATGCACAGGTTTACCCGCCTCATCAAAAAAATGATTCCCCTGTTTCGTATGCCATACCAAACCGCACTTTGTGGCTAATACGACTTCATCGCGGCGGCCCCGGATGGCCTTGCCGACCAAGACTTCCGACATCCCAAGCCCATAAGCCGGAGCGGTATCAATGAGACTGACGCCCGCATCAAGGCTGGCCTGAACCGCCTCGATCGCGGCTTTCTCATCAGTTCCGCCCCACATCCACCCCCCCATAGCCCATGTACCCAATCCGATAACACTTGCGTTAATGTTTGAACTGCCCAGTTTTCTATTTTTCATTTAGCATTCTCTTTCTGATTGATTCTCAATTCTTCTCATTTTTATTTCTTCGCTCAACGACATGATCAAGGGCAAGCGCTGCGTTTGCAAGTCCCACCATTGAGCAACAGGATCAGTTCAGGGATACTGACCCATAAACTAAAAATTTCAAGTGTTTCTTAATGGGGGCGCAACTTCGAGTTCAAAACGCATCAGAGCATCGCTATCGGTCTTTTCGTCACCAAACTTGATCACAAACACCTTATTCCTGCACTCTTCTGGTAGCCAGGGAATCCAGTTTTTCAACGATCTTTCAATTGATTTACGCGCAGCATCCCGAATCAACTGTGATTGGGCTAACTTATAAGCGCGCACATTCAGGTTGCCAGTGACCATCGATTGGACGCGCTCTTCAATATCCTTTTTATTGAAACGAGCCCAACCCCGTTCCGACCTGACCTCCATTTGGCTAATGTCGGGCGAAGGCGGGAGCGAAGGACGGAGCTCAGGCGCGATGACCGTCACCGTTTCAGGCGTCGTATGGATTTTCCACCGCTCACTTAACAAGACATGAAATCGGTAAGTAACCGGCACCATCAAAAAAGCTTCAGTAGTTCCCAGCGGCACAGAAATCCCCAGAACGGTGGTGTCGAGCTTGTCGGATTCGGCAAAATAGGCGCTACTTTTATACGTCGCGACCTCCAGCACATCCCCGTTGTTGCCTTTGACCTCCACAAAGGACTCTTGAAACCGTGTCTCAATGTCTTTGTGGATCGAAAAAACCTTGGGCATAAAAAAAAGAATCAAAAGTACCAGTACCGAAATGATTACCGTATAGACAACTGGAGCGGGAATCCTAGGTTTAGGCGCTTCTGGGTTTGTGGGGGGATTTTTCCGGTCAAAAGCCTGACTTACGTGTAAGCTGGGGTCATGAAAAACATGAAAGACACGTTGCTTTACCAGCAGATTCTTGGAAATACGACCCCGTGGTCTGTCAGCGAGGT
>JBBQNS010000077.1:0-19170 GCA_038330175.1 Kiritimatiellia bacterium | reverse complement strand
GGGGAAGGGGCAGGAAAGCCTCCAAGGATCCACCCGTTCCCATGCCCTGCCATCGGCGGACTAACCGCGCCCCTTCTCCTTGGCAGACTGAACGCGCCCCTCCGGCTTCGCCGGGGGCGCGTTTACTTTGTCAATCGAGGGTCATAATTAGAATTGCTGGGCAGAGGGGCTCTCAAGTTGACACACCGCCTTAATCATGACATTATTTATCCGTTTTCGTTCACGTTGAAAGGATGCTTATGGCTGTTTTGATTGGCATGACAAGTACTGTAAAAGGCAGGAAATTTGAGCTAAAGCTCGATGAAACCTTTATTGGGCGTACTGATCAGAATCAAATCTCAATTAATGATGCCTCGATTTCCGGGCGGCATTGCAGCATCGTGCGTAATGAGCATAAATTTCAGCTGGTTGATCTAGGCTCTACTAATGGCACACGCTTAAATGGAGTGAACGTCACCAAGGCCGGGTTGCACCCGAAGGATATCATTCAGGTCGGCAGCGTTGAGCTGATGTTCGACGGACAAGATATTGAAGTAGAGGTCGGTACTCCGTCGGATACGGCTAAAATTGAAGTGATGGCAGAGCCGGTTCATATCCCGCAAAATTTTCATACGGCTTCTCCTTTCGGCAACCCAAAGGACTACCGGAGGCTTTGGTTAGTTTTGACCATTGGCTTGATTCTTCTGGTTGTTGTCGCATTAGTAATCTTCATCGACCGGATGTTTTTCAACTGATGGGTTCCCTTAGCAGGCGACAAGCGGGTATGACGCTGGTTGAAATTCTGGTTGCCCTATCGGTCTCTCTTTTGGTGTTACTCGCCTCAGTCTCGGTTTATCGAACTTTGACAGGGTCAATGCAGCGACAGCAGAGTAGCCGCCAAGCTCCCGCGTATGCCGCTTTGGAGCAATTGCGACAGGATTTAGCGCAGTGTGCACAAGTTCCCGCTACGAATTTTCCGGCATTTGTTCTAGAGAGCCGCTTGGGCGAAAGTAATGCCCCGCAAATCTCCTCACTCGCCTTTTCAATGGGAAGTCTCCCTGACGCTGCCGCTGATTTTTCAGAACTTGGGATTACACGAATTCGCTATAACTTAATTTCTTCGGAATCTGACTCAGACGGGCGGTTGGTTCGTGAGTCCATGAGCTTGTGGGGTTCAAATGCTCTTGCTCCGGCCGTCAGTAATATCGTTTTGGATCATGTGACGGCATTTGAACTCGCGGTTCTTTCAGATACGGTTTGGACAAATAATTGGACCTCTTCCAGCCGCGTTCTTGTGCCGCGTGCGGCTCGTATTCAATTGGATTGGAGCACCGAGACATCGACGGAAACAGCCCAGCTTGAGGTTTTCATCCCTGTAGGAAATCTAGTCCCCAGCGGAAAACCCTTGCAGTAGTTAGAGCCAACCCACCCCTGGCCCCTCCGAGGAGGGGATCGAAATTTGGTGGTTTTTTTTCTATTTCTGAGATCCCCTCCTCGGAGGGGTAAGGGGTGGGTTATTTTTTTGTAAGTTGAAGAGACGAAGAACGTGCGAAGCGCAGTCGGAGCTGATTTTTTTTTGATTCCTACAAGCACCGCAACAGGTGTTTTCTTTTTATTTCTGGATCAGTGTGAATTAGTGAAGATTAGTGGTGAAGGACCTCCCGCCAAGACTTGGTTCCGGCTAAGCCGGATTCGGAGAAACGTATTTTGCTATTTTTATCTTGCGTCATGCGAGAGAGGTATCTATGATGCGCCCCTCATTAATTCAAGGAGACGACCGATGGGTAGGGCATGTGAAATTTGTAAGAAAACGGTTAGCACGGGCAACCGAATTGTGCGTCATGGTTTGGCTAAAGCCAAGGGCGGTATCGGCTTGCATACTACGGGGATCACCCGACGAAAATTCCTGCCGAATCTGCAGAAGATTCGTGTAAGCGAAGGCGGAAGTGTTACACGGAAGACGGTTTGCACGGGTTGCATCCGTTCCGGTAAAGTAGTTAAGGGCTAACGGCTAGGCGAGTTTTCGCTCGGCTTGTTGTGAAAAGGCGTGGAGTAAAAGCTCTACGCCTTTTTCTTTGCGTGCTCAAAACACGGACTATTTGAGAGAACTCAGAGCTCAACGTCTGCTTCAGCGGGCTCCAGCGGTAGTAACTCCGTTTTGCGCTCGGGAGCTTCAATATCCCGGATTTCCCGGAGCGCCTCTATGGCATGCTGCATCTCAACGGCGTCTTCAAGTTGCATCATTTCCACAAGATGACGGCGTCCCGATAGCATGCGGCGAAGATATTGGGGAATCCACTTCCTATAAAGTCGGGTGGCTCCAAGAGGACCGTAGAGTTCAATCATCCGCTCAAAATGGGCTCCCGCAAAATCAACCCATTCGGCGCGGGTCGGGGGAGGCGCGGCGGGTTCTCCTCGCATTTCGTTCCAAATATCACGGATCAGCCAGGGATTTTTCAAAGGTCCGCGTCCGAGCATAATGCCGGAACAACCGGTTACCTCGAACATTTTGAGCGCAGCCGCCGGGGATGTGATATCGCCATTGCCGATCATGGGGATCCGCTTGGCCGCTTGCACGACCGTCCGGATCCCCTGCAAATCAGCCTCCCCGCTAAAACCTTGGCACCGTGTACGTCCATGAATCGTGATGGCGGCCACCCCAGCGGCTTCCAATTCAGGCACCATTTCATGAGCCACAAGGTTTTCGGTGTCCCAGCCAAGCCGAAGCTTGACGGTGACGGGAATGCTTACCGCATTAACGACTCCAGCGGCAATTCGAATGGCTTCTTTGGGGTCACGCAAAAGGCCGGCTCCTGCTCCTTGAACCGATATTTTACGCTGCGGACAGCCCATATTGATGTCGATCAGCCGGGCCCCCCGCTGTTCGAGCAGGACGGCTCCAGCACAGAGGGTGTCATAGTGAGCTCCGTAGATCTGGTGGCCTAAGGGCCAGTCGTCTGCGGAAGTGGCTGTCAATGATTTAAGCCGTCGCGCTTTGCCGATGAGCAGGCTTGCAGGGCTTAGCATTTCAGTATAGGCGAAGCCAAGCCCCCCCAAAGCCCGGAGGCTCATCCGGAAGGCGAAGTCGGAATAGCCTGCCAATGGGGCAAACAGGATCGGGGTGTCAAATGCCAGTGGCCCGATGTTTAATGTAAGAGGGAGGCTCATGAATTAAGAAAAGATCGGGCTCGATCGCGCTCAATCAGTTGCGCGCGGTATCCGCTGAGGTCGCGCAGGGGCGCGGCTCCTGTGGCCACTGCTTTTTCAGCAATAGCCGATGGGATTTCAATGAACAGTCGGCGATCAAAGGGTTTTGGAATAATATATCCTGGCCCAAATGACAGGTCGCTCCCGTAGAGCTTTTTCACCTCGTCGGATACGGGCTGGCGGGCGAGTGCGGCCAACGCTTCGGCAGCGGCCACTTTCATGGGTAGGTTAATGGTCCGTGCCCTTACATCGAGTGCCCCGCGAAAAAGAAAAGGAAAGCCCAGTACGTTATTGACCTGGTTGGGATAATCAGAGCGGCCTGTGGCCATTACGTAAGGTTGATTCCCCATCACACTTGCGACATCTTCGGGACGAATTTCGGGATCGGGGTTGGCCATGGCGAAAATGCCCGGCAGTGAGGCCATCGTTAACACTTCAGCCGGCTTTAAGCAGTTGGCGGCTGAAACGCCTACGAACATGTGGGCTCCCTTTAAGGCATCCGCCAAGGTGCTGTCTGAAGTCGAAAAAGCATGCTCTTTCTTTTTGCCGCTTAGGTCGCTGCGATCACATCGAATAACCCCTTTCGTGTCGCACAACATGACCCTTTTGGCGCCGGCCGCTTTGAGCATTTCACAGATACGAATGCCAGCCGCGCCGGCTCCGTTGATGACGATTTTCAGCTCAGAAAGAGAGCGTTGTGCGATGTGACAGTAGTTCATGGCTGCCGAGAGGGTGATCACGGCGGTACCCCATTGATCATCATGGAAGACGGGAATGTCTAACATAGCATCAAGCTTGTCCTCTATTTCGAAACAGGCTGGTGCGGCGATATCTTCCAGATTAATTCCACCATACATGGGCGCAATCGCCATGACGGTGTCAATCACCCGTTGAGGATCTGTTTTGCCAGTGTTTTTTCCATCCATCCGGCAGTGATTAACCGGTACAGGCCAGCCATCAACATCACCAAAAGCTTTGAAAAGAACCGCTTTCCCTTCCATTACGGGGATACTGGCTTCTGCACCCAGATCGCCCAGCCCAAGGATAGCGGTGCCGTCGGACACCACGGCAACCAGGTTTTCTTTTGCCGTGCAACGGTAGAGTGCTTCGCGATCGCGGGCAATTTCTTTGACAGGTAAGGCGACCCCGGGGGTATAGGCGAGAGAGAGATCATTCGGGCCTGCCAATTTTTTGGTTACGCGCATACCAATTTTGCCACCCACATGATAATCAAGAATGTCTTTGTTTTTAAGACTCATAATATTCCTCATTGAGATAAATGTGGGTCTATTCTACTGGAATACGATGATCCAAGACAACAGCAAACAAGTCGTCCGATGCACAGACTGTGAGTGTCCCCTATCAGGTATTTCCTGATGCCAAGATCAGGGTTATACCCCTTGCTACATTTCGGGATTAGTTTAATTTGACTCTCATAGGGCCTTTCAGGAATAGCAGTGGAATGCCTCTGATACGACTATGAAAAACGGAGTTTAATGATGAGTCAAAGCGAAGAATCGTCCACGGTGCTGTCACTTCAAAATACTTTAGGCTGGCACATGCGCCCTGCAGGGTTGCTCGTTGGCGTTGCCAATATGTTCGAATCCGAAATCGTAGTGAAATGCGGTAAACGGATTGCCAGTGCCAAAAGCCTTTTGGGTATTCTTACCCTTGGAGCAGGGCGTGGGGCGTGTCTATTTGTCTCAGCGCGGGGGCGTGATGCGCAGATGGCGATAACTGCCATTAAAGAAAAATTTTCTTCTGAGGAACATAAGGGGCCGGTTGCGACCGCTCCACTGCTTCCTCCTGATGACGCGCACAGGGCTGATGCCAAAGTTGTAAAAATGGAAAAATCCATGAAAGAAAGCTCACCGGCAGCCAAAAAAACGCCTCCTAAAGGGCCTGTCACGACGACCTTCAAATGGAGAGCGGAACCTGAGGCTCAAAAGGTTTGTCTAGCCGGCGATTTTAATGGGTGGGATCCGCAGTCTGAACCCATGGCCAAACGCAGTGGACAATTTACTAAGAGCATTAAATTGGCGCCCGGCAAACACCAGTACAAATTTATTGTTGATGGCAAATGGATGGCCGATCCAGCGGCGCCAATGGAAGTGAGCCCGCTGGGGTCAACCAATAACGTTATTTACGTTTAATAGAACATTCCTAACCCGGCCTAGCAGCCTGTCGGGCTTGTCAGGGGTGGGCGGTCAAAAAAAATCCTCAATGTAGCACCGATCTGTGATCGGGAATTCGCGAAGATTCCGCACACAGTGCGGTGCTACACGAAGCACGCAAAGGCGCCAGCGGCAATTCTTGATTGCGGCGGGATGCACTCCTTGTGAAGATGAGTGCCATGAAACAGATCAAAGTATTTTCTCCTGCAACCATTGGAAATATCGGACCTGGATTTGATGTCTTGGGGCTTGCGGTTAAAAATCTCGGGGATATTGTTGAGGCACGGCGTTTATCGGACGGTAAAATTCGTATTGCGGCGGTTCATTCGCCGGTTCCGCTTTCTGCAGACCCCAAAAAAAATACCGCAGCCCTGGCAGCGGCCAATGTTTTTAAATATCTTAATATCAAGGGCGGGATTGAGCTTACCCTTTACAAGGGACTGCCCATTGGATCCGGTCTCGGCTCCAGCGCGGCCTCTGCTGCAGCGGGCGCTTTTGCCGCCAACATCCTTTATGGGGTTCAGCTTAGCTTGGAGCAGCTCATCTTGGCAGCCACTGAGGCCGAAGCCGTTGTCTCGGGAGGATTTTTTGCCGACAATACAGCACCCGCACTGATGGGGGGGCGACTTTAACCCGATGTTACGTTCCGTTGGATGTAACTCGAATTGGATTCATTCGAAGTTTAAAGATCGTACTGGCAACCCCCAACGTTGTGGTTCTAACCCGTGAAGCTCGCAAGATGTTGCCCCGCCAGGTTCCCATGGAGTCTTTTATTGCGAATATGGCGAATACGGCGCTCATCACCGCCGCTTTTGCTAAAAATGATTACTCCCTGTTTTCACGCTGCCTGAACGACGTCATTGTCGAGCCCGTCCGCTCCAAATTGATCCCGGGCTTTGATCTGGTAAAGAAAAATGCACTCAAAGCGGGTGCCGATGGGGTTACCATTTCGGGATCTGGCCCCACGGTGTTTGCCATTACCGATAATCTTCAAAAGGCGCGGGCGATTGAAAAACAGATGGTGTTGACCTTCAATTCCTTGGGAATTGCCTCGAAGAGCTGGGTCACAACCGTTGACTCTCAGGGAACCCGATTAATCTAAGCGGGGACTTCAGTATTATACAGATCTTTCAGCCCTGCTATGAAGTTTCTCAGGAATTGATCCCCGCAAGGTTGAAAGTTTTTATGGTCTTTCTGACGAAATAGAGCGCTGAGCTCAGAGCGTGTTATATCCGGTTTTGACTTTTTAATGATCGCCAGCACATCCTCTTCCTTTAATTCAAGGGCGATACGTAGCTTTTTAAGAATGTCATTATTGCTTAGACAAAAATCGGGATGATACGCCTCCAGTGATGCATTTTCACGCTTCCCTCTGCGTTTGATGATCAGGCCATCGAGAAAAGAGGCGAGTACCGCATCAGAACACGCGCGGTATCCTTCCTCGCCTTCTTTTTTCATCATGTCCTGGATCAATTCGCGCTCAAGTGGCACGTTGCCAAGTCTGAAAATCTCGACAAGCTTGTTATCGTTCAGGTTGAGATTATAACGAAGCCTTTTGAACGTATCATTGTTTGTAAGGGGCATGCTGTTTTTCCTGTTGTTGTGTGCGAATATACTCTTGCCCCTAAGGCTTGTCCACAAAGTGTGTTTTACGGCCCTACATATGTATGGTAATGGGGATGATTAAAGTGCGACACTGTGCCTTCGATGACCAAGAAAGATATCCATAAACGGTTTGTAGCCAAGATTACCTCGGAGCTGGAGGCCATCACGGCTTCGGCCAAAAAATCCTTCGCCACAGCCACCAGCGATGAGCACCGTGCGGAACATAAATACGATACCTTCAAACTTGAAGAGTCATTTCTTGCCCGAGGCCAGGCGAAGCGGGTGGACGAATTAGCCGCCGCTCTTGAAAGTCTTCAACTATTGCCCCTGAAAAAATTGCACGCGACCAGTCTCATTCAGCTTGGCGCCTTGGTGCGGTTGCGGTCGAGCGAGGGAGAAAACCGTGCGTTTTTATTTTGTGCCGCGGCGGGAGGCGAAACCATCGACGTGCAGGGTGAAGAGATCATTATCGTCACAGCCCGCTCCCCTTTGGGGCAGGCCGTACTCGGCAAGACCGTAGGGGCTACCTTCGACTTCAAAATAGGCCCCACTACCCATACTTATGCAGTAGTGTCGCTCCAATAAACGACCAACTTGTAGGAGCAGCGCTTGCGCGCGATATCCCCCCGATGCCCGCAATCGTAACACAAGGTCACTTCCTACTGTTTCCTGCGGATCGTTTGAATGGCCAAGTCCAGTGCTTGAAGGAATAGTGAGCGATCGCGTGTTTTAAGAGGCGAAGGTCCACCGGTAATCTCGCCTGCACTACGGAGTTCCGACATTAAGTCTCGTGTGGCGATGGCGCCACCGATATTGCCGTTTGTAAACGGCTTTCCAGAAGGTCCGATGACGCAGGCCCCTTTCTTCAAGCAGCGCCCTGCCAGCGGAATATCGGATGTGATCACGATATCGTTAAGTTGCACGTGTTCGACAATCCAGTTATCGGCTTCATCAAACCCATCGCCTACAATCTCAAGCTTTAGCCAGGTTTCTTTAGGAATTCGCATCCAGGAATTCGCCACCAAGGTGACGTCCAGGTGATACCGGCTTGCAACACGGTACACCTCCGGCTTAAACGGACAGGCATCAGCATCAACGAAAATGTGTAGCAAAAATAGATCCTTTCTTAACCTAACCCGGCACAGCCGGAACCAAGAAGAAGAAATTTAACAGAAGCACACGAAGCACACAAAGCCCGTTCGGCAAGCTCAGGGCAGGTCGCCAGCGGCGAGTACGCCGCATGACGCGGTGAATATTAGAAAACACCATGCAGGGTGGTGTATTCCGCGAAGCCTAACCCAACATCCTTCGCGATCTTCGCGTGCTTCTGTTCAAACTCTCTTCTTGACCAAATCATGACCATAATTCGATTGATTCAAGTCGTAAGCGACTACTTGACCCAAAAATCGGTTCCTGGTCCCTCGACTTTAAAAAGGATCGCCTTGATATTGGCAACCGGAATACTGGCCTCTATCCTCGCGGCTAAACAACGTGGGTCGTCGGAAACCCAAATCCAAAGCTTCCCTTTGCGGACAAAGAGTCCGTTGAAGGCGGCTTCAGGTTCAATCTTGATGCATCGCACATTGTCGAAGTTTAGCGTGTCGATTTTCTCTTTTTTTTGAATGTGAAGCCAGAGATCATAAACTTTCTCGTCCGCCTGAACCCGGAAATGCTGATCGGTTCCCACGTTAAAACTTTGGGTTCGCAAATAATACATGAGGGAGGGGATATCACGTGTCTCGGGCTCAATGGCATATTGCTTTTTTTTGCCAGTCAATTCGGATTCCCAGTGGGCGACCTTGTTCGTCCGGTCAAATAAAGTGAACTCTTTGTATTTATGAGTTCCTTCACTCATATCTTTGGAAAATCGGACGGGCAGGAACGTGACTGGGTCGACCAAGCTCTCGATCGTATCATTCACAGGATATATTTTTTCAACAACCTTGTTAGACAGGGTGCGCAGTCGGATCGCCAAGAGTTGTTTTCCTTCATACTCAGTCCATTCCGTCCAGCTGGTAGCGGTCCCGACCGGGATGTACCCCCAGTAGAGGCGATAGGTGACTTTTTCGCCTATGGGCCAGTTGAAACCGGCGAGATAATTCGTATCGGTTTGACTCCAAGCCGATCCACCCCAGATCAGGGCTAGCAAAGCAAATGTTAAGAACCTTTTCATGTGTTCATGAAACCCTGAAAGAGGGATGAAGTCAATGCTTCACAATTAAATAGGTGTTTAGGTTTAATTGACTTATTTGAGTTTTCTCGTAACGATATAGCCAACTTAAAACATGATCCAAAATCGCTGAAGCGCTTTGATTTGAATGGGAAAGGAAAATTCGACGATGAACGCAGATGTATATGAGTGGTTGCGCCGTGAAATCCGGAATTGGCAGTCCGATGGCTTGATCTCCTGCGAGCAGGCTGAATCCCTGCAATCTAAATACCCGGCAGAACGAAATGGGCGACCCTGGGGGATGATTATTTTTTCCTGCCTCGGTGCGATCATCGTGGGACTCGGCGTGATTTTGCTATTGGCTTATAACTGGGATGCCATTCCTAAGTTTGCCAAGCTGGCGATGGTTCTGGGGGCTGTGGCTATTGCCCATATAACCGGTTTCTTCCTTAAGTTCGGGGAGGCGCGCTATCGGGCCTTGGGTGAGGGGATCTCGTTGCTCGGCACCATGTTGTTCGGGGCCGGGATTTGGCTCGTGGCGCAAATCTATCATATTGATGAGCACTTCCCGAATGCATTTCTGATTTGGGGGCTTGGTGCACTGGGAATGGCGTTAGCGATCGACTCCATTCCTCAGGCCATTCTTGCCGCCGTACTTTTAGTGGTGTGGGGGGGCGCCGAGCGGATGGGTTTTGAGACCCCGGTTTGGGTGGTGCCCGTAGCCATTGCCTTTATCCTCGGGGCGTTGGCCTGGCGCCGCCGGTCCGTCATCCTCCTTGCCGTGGTGATTCCTGCTTCCCTGCTATCTTACGGATTTACGGTGCCTCTAGGCGGGGACTCATCCTGGCTGCTCTTTTCGACTTTTTTAAGCCTTGCGGCGGTGCTGATCGCGGCCTCACGGCTTTCCGCCTATCCTGGCAATTTTGCCGCTGCGGGCAAGGTGTTTGGCTTTTACGGCTGGGTCATCTTTTGGCTGATGCTCTATCTAATGAGCTTTCCGGGACTGGCCCATCATTTCTTCTACTGGTATGGATATCCGCTCCGATGGACACATTGGCTGTTCGGTTTGATTCCGTTGTCGTTGGTCGTCGGATTGTGGAGTGGGCTGGCCTACTTGAAAAAGGCCGGAAAGATCCGCCGAGAGGAGGGGGATCCTGGCTGGGAGGTGTATCTCGTGCCGCTGACGGTGGTGCTCGGGGTGGTCGACTTGATGAGTGCTCAGTCGGTGGCAGGGTGGATTGTCGCAGGTCCCTTCAACTTGGTTTATATCGGGATGGTGGCGGCTATGATGGCGCGCGGGTGTAGTGAAGGGTTGCTCAAACCCACCGCTATCGGTTCTGTCCTATTGGTTATTCTGGTCGTGGCCCGTTATTTTGATCTCTTCGAGAGTCAGTTGATTCGAGGTCTGGTGTTTGTGGCCATTGGTGCTGTTTTACTGGTGGAGGGGTTCCTTTTCACGCGAGCGCGTAAGCAGAAGGAAGGGAGGGCAGTCCAATGAGAGCTGGATTCATGTTGTTGGTTATTGTGCTTCAACTCGTGGTGCTTGGGTTTATGGCAGGTGAGCGGGAATGGATTCTGCACCGGGGCCAAGTCATTTATCTTCGCACCGCGCCACTGGATCCAGTGGATCCCTTCCGAGGCAGTTATGTGCGGCTGGATTACGATATCGGCCACATTCCCACCAATCTGGTTCGAGGCGGTTGGCTGGGTAAAACGACGGATCGCCTGACCCAAGAAAAACGAGTTTATGTTTCGCTGAAGCAGGCGGAAGGTGGAGTGGCGACCGTGGATTATTTATCGGAAGAAAAGCCGGCTGAAGGGCTTTTCCTGCGCGGTAAGTTGGATCGATATTGGCGCCCTTCTTCTGTGCTTACCGTACGGTATGGGCTTGAAGCTTTTTTTGCTCAGCCGGACAAAGCCAAGCAGATGGAGGCGTTGCGACGTCGCGGCGAAATTCAAGTGCCATTGGAAATGGAAGTTGCCGTTTCTCCTAAAGGGATATCGGTGATGAAAGGGTTCCGCTGGTGTGAGCTCGGGGTGGGGACGCAGATTGAAATGGCTGCCCCGCCGACTAATCGGGAGATTCGTGCGGTAACAATAACCCTGATGAATGTTTCATCCAATGCCCTCGCGGTGGTGGATCGGCGCGATGGAGGTTCCTTGTCTCTGGAAAATGATGAGGCTCGATCCTGGAGAAATGATGAGGGCAAATGGGTTGGACCAAGGCAGTCGCCACTCCCTTTGACCGATGCGGATGTGATACTGCTGAAACCGGGCGAAAGCCACGCCATGAAGGTGGACTTGACGAAGCCCGAATGGTTTGTGTCTATCCCCGGAGGCGAAACTCAGGCGATTGCCCGTCTTCAGTCATTTGGGGTCATGTTCCGATTGATCTATCAAGCTCCCTCCGCAGAGGAGTGTCGCTCCTTGGAAAAGGCTTCGTTCATCTGGCATGGGAAACTCGTGAGTAGCGCTTTTGGCAGAGGACGGGTGGATTGATCAGGTCGGATTTGGATTTATCCTTTTCCGTTTGACCGAAATGGCCAGGGTAGGGCATCCATGATTCCAGTGATCCGGTTGACAAGTGGTTCGCCCGTGGAGAGTCGCCACAGGATCTGGCGGGAGGTGATCGGTTCTGCTACGCGCACTTCCTTGAAATGAGGCAACAGCAGGATCCCCACCAAGGCACGGAGTAGCCCCGAGACAATAAATACCGCGGGCAGGGACGAGAGGAAGCTGATTTGAAGGCTGCCGATGCGGTAGGAGGAGGACATGTTCAGGGCGCACCAGGCCCCGATGACGCTACCACCTACCAGGGAAAATAATCCGCTGACCAAATTGTAATAGCCGAAGACTCGGTGTCGGCGCTCTGAGGGAATGGAGTCATAAATAAAATTTGCACTGGCAAGATTGAATCCGGACCACGCTATACCTGACAGGATCTGGATACCCAGGATGAGCCGAAAATCTTTAGTCAGCACCCATAACAAGGGGCCGGGAGGATCAAGCTGGTGGCAAGAATGGTGGCCCGGTTGCCATGCCGGTCGCAGATACGACCCCACCATCGAATGAACACAAATTGGGAAAGTAGCAGTACCGCCGCACTGGCGGCAAACTGGTCCTTGGTCCAGTGGAGATCGCGGATCATGTACTGCGTAAAAAAGGGGGCGGAGATGCTCGAGGCGCACGTCATCACGCCCATTCCCAGTGTGAATCGACCAAAATTCGTGGTAGGGATCTGACGCACGAATTCAAAAAAAAATAAGAAGAATTGGCGGGTAGGTGGAACGGTGGCTCGTAATAGCGGGTGACGAGATAGGCACTGGTCGCACGGGCGAGTAGGGCGATGGAAAAGATGATGCCAAAGCCCAGCCAAACCTGGTTGTGGAGCTCGAAGTACGTGACGATTCGGCCGGCCCCCATCATAGAAATCAGCATCACCAACATGGCCATGGCGGTCCGTTTGCCGAAATAGCGGCCTCGTTCTGATTCAGGGACCAGATCGCCCATCATGCTGTTGAAACCGGGCACGCCAAAATGGTTGGAGAAAATCATGAATGTGGCAAGCCCTACGGCGATCGGGGCCCCCTGTTCGGGGAAAAGATACGGGAGCCAGAATAACGGGATGTAGCAAAGGGCGTGAATGCCACTGGTGAAAGCTGCCAAAGGGCGACGCCGCCCAAGGCGTTCGATTACAGCGGCGCCAATAAGTTGAGCAACGGCGCCCAGAATAATGGGCAGCGTGCACAGCAAGGACATTAAAAAGTCATCTGCTTTCATAAATACGGCGAAAGGACCTATGAATGACTCACCGAAACCCCACATCACTGACCAAGCACATCCCTCGACGATGGAAAGGGTCAGCGTGCGATGGACTCGGGTCGCCTGGGATAACTCAGAGGCGGTGTTTCCTGCGTGAGGGGTTTGCTCGTTTCGATTCATGAAGGCGACTATTATGCCGAAGCCAGTGCAACTGTCTACAGGAACAATCCAGCTTCGAAAGCATCGGTTTTGTAGGGCCGCCGCTGGCCGGCGCGCCGCGCGATGCTTCAATAGCGCCTGTTAAAGACGGCGCGTCGCAAGCGACGGCCCTACGAATAAAAACTAAGGTATGTCCGGATAGCCAAAATGCGAATTGCTGGGAACAATCGTGACATGGGGGGTAAGTTACGGTAGATAAATAGATGACGTCGTTTATCGAGTTAGGGATTGGTTGTCTAGGTTATGCGCAAAATTCAAGTCAGATTGGTTCAGATGGAGGTTCTGCCCGGGCGACCTCGGGAGAACACGGCGACGATGTTGGCGCGAATTGCCGAAGCGAGACAGGCCGGCATCAATCTTCTTATTTTTCCGGAGATGGCCATTCCTGGTTATTTGCTCGGGGATGAGTGGGAGCGCGCTGCCTTCTTGCGGGAATGTGAGGCGTGTGGCAACGAACTCCTAGCCGCTTCAATAGGATTAACCGTTGTCTTTGGCAATGTGGGCTTGGATTGGCGCTTAAAGAACGAAGACGGCCGGACCCGTAAGTACAATGCCTTGTTTGTAGCGGAGTCGGGGCATTTCATTGGCCCGGAAGAGGGACCGTACCCCTTTGTCATCAAAACGCTTCTGCCCAACTACCGCGAATTTGATGATAGCCGCTATTTTCACGATTCACGAAAATTGGCCTGCGAGTTGGGGCGACCGCTGGCCTCGTTAATCACCCCTGTCAAAACCGCCTGTGGCCGGATCGGCGCAATTCTTTGCGAGGATGCCTGGGATAGCGATTACGACGTTTCGCCCCTAAGCCTACTCGCTGAGCATGGCGTGGATTTTGTGGTCAATGCGAGTTGCTCCCCGTTTACATTTAACAAGAACAACAAGCGGAACCGGGTCTTTGCTGCGGCTGCAACCAAGATTCAGCGTCCTCTGATTTACGTGAATACGACCGGGCTCCAGAATAATGGGAAGACCGTATTCACCTTTGATGGAGCCTCCTGCATTTATGACGGGCAGGGGAACAGCGTCGAGCCATTGGCCCCTTTTGCCGAAGGCATCATCGATTTTTACCTGCCTATTGGCGGTAATCAAACTTTTGGGAATCCGATCGTGCCGCGCGAGGATGACGTGGCGATGTTGTATGAAGCCATTCGCTACGGAACGCAGCGGTTTATGAAGACCTGCGGAGTGGAACGGGTCGTCGTCGGGGCATCGGGTGGAATTGATTCCGCTGTGGTCGCCGCCCTGTATGGGCGCATCTTGCCTCCTGAACAATTGTTATTGGTAAATATGCCCAGTCGGTTCAATTCCAATACCACTATATCCTTGGCCCGCGAATTGGCTCGGAATTTAGGGTGTGGCTATATGGAAATTCCCATCGAGGAAAGTGTTCATCACACTAAAGCCCAGTTGAGCGTGATCGAAGCCCAATGGCCGCAGGGAAGTCGTAAACTGGATCTGACCGAATTCCTGATGGAGAATGTTCAGGCGCGTGATCGTTCTGCCCGGGTGTTGGCTTCTGTGGCGGCCGCCTTCGGGGGCGTCTTCACCTGCAATGCCAACAAGTCGGAGCTGACCATTGGCTATACCACGCTCTATGGCGACTTGGGCGGGTATCTCGCTAATATTGCCGATCTTTGGAAAGGCGAGGTTTATGCCTTGGGCCGGTACCTGAATCGCAGCGTTTATGGACGGGACGTCATTCCCGAAGGCGCCTTTACCATCATTCCGTCCGCCGAATTAAGCACGGCTCAAGCTGTGGATGACGGGAAAGGGGATCCTTTAATCTATCCGTATCATGACCGTTTGTTTCGAGCGTGGGTAGAGGATTGGAACCGGGTGACGCCTGAGGAGATTTTGGAGTGGTATCAGGAGGGCACGCTCGAATCGCACCTTGGCTACTCTGGCAAAGTGAGCGACCTGTTTCCCTCGGCTCAGGAATTTATTGTCGACCTGGAGCGATGGTGGAATCAATACCAGGGACTCGGTGTGGCCAAGCGTATTCAAGCCCCACCGGTGTTGGCCGTCAAGCGCCGTGCTTTTGGATTTGATCATCGTGAATCGCAGCTGGGTGCCCGCTATACCCAGCACTATGAGACGTTGAAGAAGGTTCTGGTCGGATAATGAAAAAAATCGGTTTGGCATTGGGTGGTGGCGGGGCAAGAGGGTTGGCGCATATTCCCATGTTGGAAGTATTTGATGAATTGGGGATCCGGCCGCATCGCATTGCGGGCACCAGCATTGGCGCGGTAATGGGGGCGCTTTATGCGTCGGGCCTTTCGGGCGCTGACATTCGCGCAGGGGTGCACAGCATGCTCATGGCCAAGGGCGAATCATTCCGAAACGCCCTGCGCCGGAAAGATACCTTTAAATGGATTAAGTTTCTTGATTTGGAGTTCGGGCATGGTGGGCTTTTGAAAGGGGATAAGTTTGTCGATTTCCTTTATGAGACCATGCTCGTCAGTCGGTTCGAGGATTTGATGATTCCCTTACAGGTGGTAACCACAGATTTTCACACCTCCGAAGAAGTGGTTATCGCTTCGGGCGAAATGTTGGATGCCGTCAAAGCCAGCTTGGCCATACCTGGATTATTTACCCCGGTTCGCTGGAATGACCGGATTTTAATCGATGGGGGAACGGTCAACCCAGTTCCCTTCGACCTTTTAAAAGATTGCGATGTCGTGGTCGCCATTAACGTGATGGGTTCGTTGCGACAAAACCGACACAGAATGCCGAGCCTATTCCGGGTTGTTTTGGGGTCATTCGATATCATGCAAAAATCGATTATCGCGCAGAAAATGCGGCACGCTCCACCCGATATTTATATCGCTCCCGACATCGTAAACGTCGATATTTTGGAGTTTTACAAGGCCGATGATATCTACGAGCAGACCAAGCCCGCCTGCCAAGACTTAAAACACGCCCTCCAGAGCTTGATAGAATCTGATTAATTGTTTCGCCCCTACGCCTGGTCGTCGGCACAGGTTAAGTTTTCATGCCGGAGGGATCTTTCGTAAGGATTAGGGCAGACGCAATGTTGTTTGCAAAATACAATTAATTTGTTATTATGCAAAACATGATCTCGAGACTCCTAACAAATCTGTTGACTGACCGACTGAAAAATAACCCTGCGGTTGCTTTATTGGGTGCACGCCAATCCGGGAAGACCACCTTGGCTAAGTCCTTGAATGGGAAATATTTCGATATGGAAAATCCAGGTGACAGGTTGAAATTGGACCTATCATGGCCGGAACTCGAATCCAATGATACGCTTTGCATCATTGATGAGGCACAGACAGCGCCAGATATCTTCCC
The DNA here is from genome assembly GCA_038330175.1 of Kiritimatiellia bacterium. Classification (GTDB taxonomy): domain Bacteria; phylum Verrucomicrobiota; class Kiritimatiellia; order CAIKKV01; family CAITUY01; genus JAABPW01. The sequence continues at coordinate 2,742 of JBBQNS010000077.1, read as the reverse complement.
GAGGCTGCGGGGACTTATTGATGCACGTCGTAAGACCAATGGAAGATTCCTTTTGCTCGGGTCCGTCGGCCCGGCCTTGATGACTCAAGTTTCAGAGTCACTGGCTGGACGGTTAAGTCTGCTGGAATTATCCCCGATCCTGTTGTCTGAAATGCCCCATCATCTGCTCGATACCCTGTGGCTGAAGGGAGGTTTCCCGGACGGTGGTGTCCTCTCGGCGGCAGGATTCCCGACTTGGCAGCTCGATTATTTGCAGCTCCTCTCGCAACGTGACTTACCAAATCTTGGCCTTCCCGCAAAACCCCAAGTCACCGGGCGGCTATTGCGCATGGTTGCCGCTCTCCACGGTCAGCTCTGGAATGCGTCCCAGATAGGACAAAGCCTCGGGGTCAATTACCAGACCGTCAACTCTTATATGGATTTCATCGAGGGCAGTTTCCTCGTGCGCCGCTTACCGCCACTGCATGCCAATCTCTCCAAACGGCTGGTCAAGCGGCCCAAATACTATTGGCGGGACAGCGGGTTGCTCCACGCCCTGCTAAACATCACAAATCTAGACTTCCTGCTGGCGCAACCCTGGGTAGGAGCGAGTTGGGAAGGCTTTGTCATCGAGCAAATATTGGGATTTCTAAATGCAAAAGGGCTGCGAGCCAATCCCTCCTTTTTCCGCACCAGCGACCAGTACGAGATTGATCTTGTCTTGGAGGGGGCCGGTAAACCGCTAGCAATCGAAATCAAACTGACCTCCTCACCTTCCCATTCCGATATGCAACGTTTGGACAAAACCGCCGATCTGATCAAGGCAGGCCCCCGCATTCTTGTCACACGTACGCCTGAGCCGATCGAGTCAGGTTTCTTGGTTTCAACAAACCTCCCCGATCTTTTTCCTCGCCTTGAAGCCTATTTTCACGACTAAGCGTCATTGTTGGTGTCATTCCGGCGCAGCTCACCACATCTGGGATAATGCGGTCTTGTGGGACAGCTTGTGCGTCCCTTGCTTCCCAGAGACATTTTTAACAGGATGAACAGAAATCCTATGGGGACAGGTAACTAGTAAACTGTTCGGATGAAAAGCGGCGTCGAGGCGACTTTACATAATCCTTGTCGGCTCTGTTGAAGGGCTTCCTGGTAGAGGTCGACGGAAACCCGTAGCCGATGCTGCGTGATAAGCTCGTCAATGGCACGGAGGCGTCTGGCTGAGTGACAAGTTTGGCGCGCACGGCGCGGATCATGAGGTAATGAGGCTACTTATTCGCCGCAAAATATGCGGTGAATAATTGACTATTCCCCGCAGATAGGGCATTGTTACTTAATTGGAGTTAAGCCTATGCCCTATATACATGAACTTGATGACTGGCCTAATTTACACTGGGACGACGCACAACTGGCATCGTTACTGGCTGATGTTCGGCACCGGCAGGGGTTGCTTTTGGGGCATATGGGGGCTTTGGGTTTTGGTTTGCGAGGTGAAGCCAGTTTGGTGACTCTGACCGCCGAAATCGTGAAGTCGAGCGCCATTGAAGGGGAATTCCTGGATCCTCAGCAGGTCCGTTCCTCCTTGGCTCGGAAACTGGGACTCGATATAGGCGGGACTTCACCTGTGTCGCGGCATGTCGATGGTATTGTCGAAATGATGCTCGATGCTACCGGGCACTATGCCCTTCCATTAACCCCGGAACGCCTTTTCGGCTGGCATGCGGCACTGTTTCCTTCCGGCCGAAGCGGCATGCAAAAAATCACTGTGGGAGCATGGCGCACTGCCGAAGCAGGCCCCATGCAAGTGGTGTCAGGCGGAATAGGTCATGAGAAGGTGCATTTCGAAGCGCCGGAGGCTAACCGGATTTCCTGTGAAATGAAGGCTTTTCTGAAATGGTTTAACACACCATCAGGGACGGATCCTGTCCTCATCGCTGCTCTGGCGCATTTTTGGTTTGTGACCATCCATCCTTTTGAGGATGGCAATGGCCGTATGGCCCGAGCCATTGCGGATTTGGCACTGGCACGCGCCGACGCTATGCCTGAAAAGTTTTATAGCATGTCGGCCCAGATTGAAGCGGAGCGAAAGGAGTACTACCAGACTCTAGAATCCAGTCAAAAAGGGAATTTGGATATCACGTCCTGGATGCAATGGTTTCTTGAATGTTTGGGCCGTGCGCTTGAACGCGCCCACGACACGCTGGCTGGCGTATTGCACAAATCCAAAGTATGGGCCCATATCAACCGGTTTCCCGTCAATGACCGGCAACGGGCCATTGTAAATCGTGTGCTGGATGGATTCGAAGGAAATCTCACAACCGCTAAGTATGCCAAACTGGCGCATTGTTCGGCCGATACCGCCCTGCGTGACATCCGAGATTTGCTTGCGCATGGTGCGCTGATCCAAAACCCTGCACGCGGGCGCAGCACGAGTTACAGCCTCGCAAATCCCGACAGGCTCTTAGGCTGATGCAGAGTAAATTCTGCGGTGTACAGGAATCCTTTCATCGATTGCACAACAGGGGAAACATTGATCGAAATCATTAGCATCCCACAGAAATCCTAATCGTAATCTTAATCGTAATCCTAATCAATTGCCCCGGAGAGGATTATGATTATGATTAAGATTAGGTCGCGCCAGGATAAGGACAGCGCGAAGGGAGGTTGTTGGGGAAGTAAGGAATAACTGACAACTGAAATTGGCGATAGGAACCCAGCGGGTAAGACAAATCCCGTCCGGTAGAGCTTGCCAGGCAACCGGAAGCC
>JBBQNS010000076.1:0-19243 GCA_038330175.1 Kiritimatiellia bacterium | reverse complement strand
CTTTTGTTGTACCAGCTCAACCTCACATTACCGGAACAACCGCCACCGCGACTTGAAGAGCTGAAAATAAAATGTGGGGCAGACCTTTGATCGAAAATCGAGCAAATAGAGCATTTTTACCCTCGAACAGGTAAAGACGGGTTAAAACTCTTTTCTTTTTGGTTCCGGCGATGCCGGGTTAGGGGAGCAGAAGAGAGACCGGCGTCCAGGTGTTAATGCCGTGTAATCGCGCAAGAGTCAGGCACCCGAATTCAGATTATCTTTTTCTTTGTGGGAGGGGCGCTACGCGCCGCGATGGCTCATATCTGGGCACCCATTTGGATCCCCTCGAGGCGCATAGCGCCCCTCCCACAAGAAAATACTTCCCATGCTTATAGGAGCCCTAAACCAGCATGGCCGAAATCAGCTTCACACCACTTTTGAGACGCGGCACTCCCGTTGCGACTCAAGGGCGGCGGTGAATAGTCGATGACTTACTAACGCCTCGTCGGGTGTCACGCAGCCAGCAAACTTCTTAATCGGCTTTCCGTGCACCAACTCGTGTAGAAAGGCCGCCCACATCTGCTGAATGGAGTCCGTGAAACCAAACTGAAAAATCCCACCCGTCACGGTCTTGAAGGCGGTTTCATAACCCGTTTGAATCTGGCCCCAAACCTGGTCTCCACCCTCAGACCTCATCACCTCCAGAATATCGACATTGACGCTACTCCAGCGCACCGAAGCCCGGGTTCCCATGATATGGGTGTACCAGTTATTCTTCTGACCGGGAGCAATCCGCTGGGTTTTGAGGAGCCACGGGAAAGGTTCACCCGTAACCGGATCCACGACCTCGGAAAGCAGGACGGCATTGTCCCACGTTTTGCAAGGGACGCGCCCCCCCTTGCCGTCAGGGCGATCCTTAACGATATCGCTGAGGATGGCCCGGGTGTTGCGCGGAACCCAGCCGGCCCGGAACGGAACATGGCAGGCGTGCATCCCAAGATCCCCCATCACACCATATTCCCCGTTGAACTCGATCATCCGCTTCCAGTTGATCGGTTTGTTCGGATCCAGATCACTCGAATGCAGAAAGCCAGTGCCGACCTCCAAAATTTGCCCGAACTCGTTCCCCTCAATCATCGCGCACAACCGTTGCATCGCAGGGAAGAAGGGGGACTCAGACGAGCCCCGCACCAATTGAGCGGGGTGCTTACGGGCACACTCGACAATTGCTTCGCAAGCGGGCCGGTCGATCCCAAACGGCTTCTCCCCCATCAGGTGTTTTCCGGCTTCGATCACGGCGCAATAGATCTCACGGTGGAGGTGATGCGGAACCGCCACATACACGGCCTCCACCTCCGAATTCGCCAGCAGTTCACGATAATCACTCGTCGTCAGCTTCAAGGACGGCACATGCTCCTTGTACCAGGTAAAAATCGCGGGATTGGCGTCGCAAATCGCGACAATCTCAGGCTTGGCATCCGACTCCAAGAGATGACACCACCGCGCGGCGGCACTGGCAAACTCACGCCCCATCAAACCACACCCGATAATTCCGAACTTAACCGTCCTCATAATAGCTGACTCCTGGCCCGGCATAACCGGGCCCATGAAAAATTTATCAGGCGTAGCCGAGTTCCCGTTCCGTTTCCCCGATCGCGTCCTCGATCATCTCAAGGCCTTTCAGGAGAACATCGTCCTCCATGACGATAGGCGGACTCATTCTCAGAATGTGACCGGCCGGGATCCAGGCCAGTCCTTTGGCGAACGCCTTCTGGTAAACCAGTTTACCGGCCTGGTCAAAGGGCTCCTTGGTATCCTTGTTTTTGACCAGTTCGACCCCCATGAGGCAGCCTTTGGCGCGCACATCTCCGATAATTTTGTGCCGGGCCATCATCGCCTTCATATAGTTCAGAGCAACCTCTTCCAGATGCAAGGCATGCGCCAGAAGATTTTCCTCTTCAATCACTTCGAAACAGGCCAAGGCCGCCGCGCAGGCCATCGGATTGCCGCCATAACTGGAAGAAGCGGAAATTTTCTCAATGGCTTCCTTGTAGGGTTCACGCACGGCGACCGCCGTGACGGGGAATCCGTTCCCGAAGCCCTTACCCAGCGTAACAATGTCAGGCAACACGCCCCAATGCTCCATGGCCAGCCATTTTCCGGTTCGCCCCATGCTCGTCAGCACTTCGTCGGCCATCAAAAGGATTTTGCGGTCATCACAAAACTTCCTAAGTTTCGGGAAGAAATCAGCGGGAGGAATAACTGAGCCGCCCCACCCTTGGATGGGCTCCATCACGAACGCAGCGACATGGTTGACCGTCGCACGCTCGATATATTCGGCGTAATAAGAAATGTACTTATCGGTGTCAATGGTCCCATCGGCCTTGGTCCAAATGGGACGATAGGGGTTGGGACGGGGCACTAAATGACTACCGGGCGCGCGGACGGGCCCGTAGGCTGGATCGCGAAATTCTGCAAGGGATACCGCCCCATAGGTCTTGCCATGGAAGTCATTGAAGCCGGAAATCAACTCGGTTTTGCCTGTCGCCGCTCGGCAAACGCGCAAGCCGGCTTCAACTGCCGCCGTGCCGCAGTCATAAAGCTGGAACCCTTTCAAATCACCCGGCAAGGTTGCCGCCATTTTCTCCATGAGCTGGGCCTTGATCGGCGTGGTGAAATCGTGGGCATTCATGAGGTTGCCGGCATGCTTGCGGATGGCCTCGGTTACTTTGGGATGGCAGTGCCCCAGCGTCGTCACATAAATACCGGACGAGAAATCGATATACTCGTTGCCGTCCACATCCCGCAAAACGCAGCCGTGCCCCGACTCGAACGCGACGGGGAATAGTTTTACCTGGCCGCTCAAACCTTTGAAATATTTTGTGCAGCGGGCATGGACTTCCTTCGACTTTGGCCCCGGAACGTCCTTCGTGACCATATTTGGAATTTTTTTCAAATCAACCGACGCCCACGTCTTGTAAGCCTTCATATATTCACTTCCCGTTTGGTTATTGATTGAGCCCGCTTCCCCGCGGACAGGCGGGCGATGCTCACGCGGTGATCCACTGACCCAGTAGCGATTGGTAATGAAGATAAAGCGGGTGCTCCCCACTTGTCTTCTTGGGATTTGACATTATCTGATTGTATTTTGACTATTTACCCATTTAATCTCTTGCGAATTGAACCCATTGCAACCTGGTATAGCGGCGAAAAAGGGGAAGGGCCTGGCAACTATGTCCTACTTGCCACCAGCTCAGATGATGGACGCACCTGGTCAAAACCCAGCCTGATCATACGGCATCCTACTTCACACTGCCGGTGTTTTGACCCCTGCTTATGGATTGATCCGCATCGCGTTGATGTGCGCAGCCATCTCACGGCGTGGCTTTCGGAAGATGACGGTCGCACCTGGATCGACGGCCTACTCCTCGATGAACGCACAGGTGTGTCATATCCCGATGGCGCCGAAGCTCCTGATGGCGCACTCTATATTGTTTACGATTACCGTCGCGGCGACCAACACGCCTTGGGCCGTGACCGTGAGATTCTCATGGCTGTCATTCGCGAAGACGACATTCTCGCCGGAAAATTATTAGGCCCTGCCAGCCGCCTACGCATCCGTATCAACCAAGCGACAGGGTGAAGGGCGAATCTCCTCCCATAAATGCCCCTTTACCCCTAACCCAGCATAGCCGGAACCAAAATGAAGATTTTGAACAGAAGCACGCAGAGCACGCAAAGGCGCCACCCGGCGAGTACGCCGAATAGCGCGGGGATTGCTAGAAATCAATATCATTCAGATCGGCGCCACGCAACACCATGCGTACCACACCTTCCTTGAGCAGTCTCGCATGAAAATTTATTAGTAGACCGACAGGAACGTCCATCAGCTTCATATAGGAAAGAAGTTGCGCCTTATGCACAGGAAGAATGCATTCAACAGCTTTAATTTCGACAATGATGCAACGATCCACAATCGCATCGAGTCGCAGCGATTGATCAAACAAAAATCCTTTATATTCAAGAGGCACGAGCACCTGACTGTCGGCTGGAATTCCTCGCAATTCAAACTCGCGCATCAGACATTTCTCGTAAATTTCCTCAAGCAGCCCAGGGCCTTTATGACGATACACCTCAATGGCTGCCCCGATGATCTGTTCGCTCCAATTGTCCGCTCTAGCAAAATCCTTATGCATGCCACAGAGTTAAATAAATTGTGCTATATAGTCAATTAGTATAATCTATATTTTTTTCTCGAAGCGTAACCCAAAATCCTTCGCGATCTTCACGTGCTTCTGTTCAAAACTCTTTTCTGCGTGAGTATTAGCTGACACATCTGGACTGCATGAAAGATTTTGTCATGCGCCCCAGGAGTCACATGAACTTTCTGACCTCGACGTTGTTTCCGCCACAGACGGGAAAGGGCGCCGTGGCAACGGGGTAGCCGCTGTCTTCCCGCCACGCCTGTGAGGACACAGGCGCCTACACGTGCTTCGCGCTCTCCCTTCCCCATGAACGCCCCAAGACCCAAATTCACTGAAACAAGTGCAGGGTGGTTGTCTCCGGATTGGGAAACTTTCCTTTGCGATCCACAATGATCAGCCGATTTATACTCTCAACAGGATCAATACACTGGTTCTCTTGGGCGGGATAGTAATGCACGCCGGGATTTTTCACCGCGTCATTGTCGCAGACAATTAAATTGAACCCGTAATAATCCAGCGCTCCAACGCCGATCGTACGCACATCACTGACATTGCCTCCGATAACGCAATGCCAGGTATACCCAGTGGCCGTCCGTTCGCCGCCAGCCGCCACCGCATACATCAAGCGCGGCGAAATCCACGCCAGCGGCGTAATGCTGAAATACGGAGTATCTCGGGCACTCAACATGAGATCGGCCACATCCCGATCCGGATTAATATCGGCAAACCGTGTGGCGGGCCGCAAATCGAGCCACAGCTGAAGCCCGTCACGCATAAAAGGCCACATCGGCGTCTTGACAATCTCCGTATCCAGCACTTCTCCGGAGAAACATACGTCATTGCCCATCTCCTCCAACTTCCATCGCGCCACAAGCTTTCCTTCGGGCCGCTCCTCCTTAGCCATGATCTCACCACTGACGGTGCCATTCACCAGCTTCAGCACGCGGGTTCGCCCCAAATCTATCACACAAAGGTGCTTCTGCGTCCCTTCGCTGAATTCCATCACCAATTTACGTTGGTCGCCCAAGGGCACCGTCAGCACGACCTCAGGCACCGCAGGCTTCCACTGGATAGGATCCGGCCCCACACTCAGTTTTTCTTCGCCCCGAGCCTTATCCATACTCCAGCGCACCATCACTTCGCGTTTTTTATCGGCACGGAGTTCAAAGGTAATCCCCTCCGACGGGCTGTGCATAAAACGACTCACCAGTCGCGCCGTTACCGGCAATTCGGGACTAGGCGCTACAATCTTACGGACCCCGTTTAATGGCCCTGCAAAATTCATGTGCTGCCAAAGCGAGCGCGCGATTTGATATTGGCCCAACCCATTGGGATGAACGCCATCGATCCGGAGCAACCGATCTGCGGGCTGAGCGTCTTGAAAGGCCTCTAATTCTTCCGCCACAGGAATCCATTCGCACTTTTCTTTCTGGGCTATTTCACGGATAACGGTTCCGAAAGCCTCAAGAAACCGTCGCGTCGACGCGATATTAAAATATGAAGAAAAACGCTCATCCGTGTAAGTCGGGGTCATCAAGATGACCGTGGCGCCCAGCTTTTGATAACTCTGCACCTTCTGCGTAATCGCGTCGCGATACCCATTCAGCTTTTCGGTCAAATCTGGAGTAAAGGCATGATCCTGATGAATCACGTCGTTCATGCCCAACATGATCGTCACCACCGTCGGCGTAAAATCACGCTTCTCCTGATAATCCGAGGTAACCCCCGCCACCCCGCTATTGCCCACCATGATGTCGGCATCCGGATGATAAAACTGAAGCACCCGCAGCAACAACTGACGATAGATATCCGCGTTGGTAATACTGTCGCCTACAAACAGCCAACGATCCTTGTTCTTCAAAAAGCAGGAATCCGGTTTTGCGGCCTGTCCGTGGATCGGAATGGACAGCATTCCTAAAAATAAAAAGACAACTACCATGCAGCGCACCCAAGAGGCATTGCGACTCGATTTAAAAACCGATTTTTTTGTGCTATTTTTTTGCATCATATTTCCTTTTTTATCCCGATCCGCATCAGAAACCCAAACCGAATCCTTGCATAACCCAGCATAGCCGAAACCAAGATGAAAATTTTGAACAGAAGCACGCAAAGGCGCCAGCGGCGAGTACGCCGCAGGCGCAACATTTTTTTCCTTCGCGGTCTTCGTGAGCTTCTGTTCAAACTCTCTTCTTGTCCAAACTATGAACATGATTCGTCCTGCCCACGCGGCTCAGCAAGCTTCGCCCTCCAGAAGAATTATCGCCATCTTATTGATCGCTTCTTCTGGAGGGCGAAGCTTGCTAAGCCGCGTGAATACATGGCACATTGGAGCTCTCAGGGTGACATCAAATTGCTTATGAGCACAGCCTCACCACACCGGACGAACCTCTAACAGCCTGAAATCCCACTCACGCACGGGAACACGAACCGTATTCCCGCTCAGCTTGGGGGCCAGCCGTTCTTTCACTTTTTTCTCTGGCGACGTATTTTCAAGGAAGTCATCGACATTCAACTCAGGCTCGTCGTTCTTTTTCGAGATATCCAACGACATCGTCTGTCTGGCTTTATCCAATTCTTCTTTTGAGGCCACCGCTTTTCCCGGCGGCGTCAAGGCCAGATCCATATCCCGTACCGTCACCCCTTTAGCCCCTTCAAACAAAGCGTTGGGCTGGAAGTCGACACTCACCTCCTGCAGGGTTCCACTCAAATTGCTGATCATGACCATCGCCCGGTCCTTGTGCGCATAAGCGCAAACCATCACGCCATTTGAATGACCCGACTGGGGGGCCGCCCGCTCGTCCGACAACATGGAGAACAACCGAACATCCGTGACCTCCATAATTCCTGCGCGTTTCCAATCGGAAATAAAGCGCACGTCTTTTGCGCCAATATCAAATTTCGCAATCGAAGGCTCAATGGTGGCTCGATTTTCATTCGCCCACATCACGCCGAGATCTACTTGATACGTTAAGGCGTGCATGGCGCGCGATTGCCAGTAGAACCATTTGCTAACATCTGGCCCCGGGGTCACATCGTTCTGCATAACCACGCCATTCTTCCAGAAGGTTATGAAGCCCCACTTGGCAGAACTGCTCTGAATGCGCAACTCATCCTTCCCCCATACTTCTGGAAAATGCTGGGAGGTTGGATAGTAAATGTCCCGATCCTCTCCATTCACGCAAACATCAGCAAAGGAAAGCGCGGGGATTTCAAAACAATAAGTCATGTGCGGGATAATCATGGGCGTTTTTCCCGCCTGCTGGAACAAGATTCGCACGCGTTTCAGGAATCGCCGGAACCCCATCGAATTATACCCAGGCTGCACCTCCCCATCATCCATCGTATAGGCCGTGCCCAAGGTCATCATATTGGCACCGAAAGACGTATCATCAATGTACAGTCCATCAATGATGTCTCTTCGAATGTATTCGCTAATGATCCAAACCATATAATCCTCAACCTCGCGCGTCCACAGCATCCGCCCGCATGACCACAAAGCTGACTTGTATTCACCCATACTGGGTCCCAGCTTCGGCCAGGAATAATCAATATAGAATATCCGCGGATTTCCCTTGCCCGCCCGCTCCCTCAGGATTTCTCCATTGACCACGGCCTCCTCCCAACTGGGCGGCTCCAAAACAAACGTCATCCCTAAATGGGAGGCCGCATTCGTGGGGGCTGTTAGCGTTGGGCTAATACAGGCATCGATTCCCTCAAGGTTGCCCCAGCGGCCGTCCACTCCTCCGCGGTTGTAGGCACGCCATCCCTCCGGCAGCGGCTTCGTCGGTGTCGGCTGGATAATGAAGGTAAACGTCCGGGTCTTATCCAGCGTCACAGGTTTGGAAATCACATTCATCCGGTACACCACGGTCCCGTTTTCGCGCCGGATTTCCTGGGCAGGCGCATTCGTGCCTGGCGTCCACCCCTTGTCGTTCTCACCAAAGAAACAGACGCCGCGCTCATCATCACCCATCCAAACGACCGGACAGAACGAGCCGCGTTTCACCCCTTTTTGCATGGACGGTTTACTCGTCACGCTATTCCATACGCAGCCCGTACCTGCGGGAACATAACGCACATCCCAGGCGCCGCGAAAATATGACCCGCCCCCATTGACGATCAACTGGCTCCCCACCTCAGGCCGGAAGGGAACATCCACAACGAGCCGCTCTAAGGCGGGCGCCCCAGCCTCAGCCGAAAGTGTCACAGCAAACGTCATCATCCCGTCATACTCCATTGAGCCCTTGACGTCAGCAATCATGCCGCCCGCTTTTGAACGGCTGGTCCATTCCACTAACTCAGCCGTCTTGTTTCCAAACTTGACTGGCTCGCACTGGAACTCGAGAACTTTCCCACCTGCTTCGCCATGCAGCCGTACCGCTGCCGCCAACACGTTTGAATCTGCCGCGAGGATCTGCCTAGGGAAGCCTCCCGGTGCCAATTCAATCTGCCGCCCCCACACCGACACCTGGTTTTCACCGACCTTGATCGGCGTCCAAGGTGCTGGCACCACCTTGGTTATTCCAAGCTCATTATGCCACCATACCGGAGCTTTGCGCTCATAGAGCCAATTGGTGGTCCCCAAAACTATTTGATCCGCCGCCAGGGTTGTGCCTTCGACCCTAAACGACCCAAACGGCATGCTCATATTGGTCGAAAACTCACCCTTTAGACCGTCACCCAAAATACAACTGCCCTTAAACGAGACCGGGGCGGCGCCTCCTTCAGGCGCGTTTTGTTGCTTCACCGTAAATTGCATGGATACAGGAGTCCGCTCATTCACCGGCATACCAAAGCAGAAAATATTGAAATTCTTAAACAGCGCATCGTATCCGAACTCAAACCGAATGGGCGGCAGCCCGCTCATCATTTTTTTCGCATCGGGGAACCACCGTGCATAAGCGTTATGCGCTTCCAAATAATTAAAGGCCCAAGAATACACACGCAATTCATCTACCATCGCCCGATGCGGCATGAAGGTGAGCGCAAAGGGGCCCGTCGCATTCATGGGATCAGAAACAACAACGCCATCCTTCTTGCTTGTTTTCCGCGGCACACCAGAAAACGCAATTTGAGCAGACTTCTGCAACTTCCCATTCAAATAAATCGCACAGGCGCCGTGACTCCAACTACACAACACATGCGTCCACGCTCCCTGATGCATTGGCAAAAAATCAGAACTATCAGACGACTCGGGAACGGTTCGTCCCAATCGAAAAATCATGTCACTCGCCCCCAGCAACGCCGCGGGGCCCGTTCCACTGATCCTCAGCAACGATACATGGGGAATACTTGCCTCCGTGTAATCGCCAATGAAGAGATTATCCCAATCAATCGGTTGGAGCCAGAATTCGAGGGTTCCGTTTTCACTGGGGACGGCATTGCTCCATACCGCACTGAACCCACCCGCAGCGGCCGCCTTCACCTCGATCGCCTGACCTCGTACCCCTGGCACGAACGCCGTCGCGGCCATCTCCCCGGAGACAACAGAACCCGCCTGGGCTTCCGGGATCAAGGTTCCATCAAAACGGAGTGCCATGTTGAAGGGTCCACGGCGCGCAAAATACGGTAACTCCAATTCAATCGGTCGCCGGCCAGCGCCATCGCAAAATGCTGTGGAATCAAGCTGGTAGAAATCACGATATACTGAGGAAATCCTAATCTCGTCCACCACACCCTTGAACCCATTATTCAACGTGGAATCCCCACCCACACGCAAACTCGCCCCGGATGAAATCAACTGAGGCGCGCCTCTGCCCAAGGGCAGGAGATGCCCATTGACGCTAAAAGCGCCTCTTGCATTCTCGTTTTCGACACTAAAAGACAACGCCACATGCGTCCACACCCCAGCCCCCGCACGCTCCAGGTTAGTCTCCGTGAGCCCCCCCCCTTGAAACACCATGGCTCCATCGGCTTCACGGATAATTTTCAAGGCAGCATGATCTAAAAGCACGGCTCGGCCTGCATCTGGGTCAGGCTTGAAGGAAAAATCAACCGTGACCCCTTTAGAGAGACGAAATAGCGCCGGCCAAGCAATCGGGGCCACATCGACAGCCCCCTTGCCCGACACCTGCACCCCTTTGCCAAAGCGCCCCCCCGGAATCACGACCGCATCGCCAACAAGCTTGGGAGTGACCCGCTTCTGAACCGTACCCTCTGGCGCCTCAACCTCCTGCCCAGGTCCGACCAGTACCGCCATGTCTTCGTCCAAACTGGTTTCCGTTTTCTCATCAAACCCGATCAGTATGGGCGTTGAACTATCGACCACAGGCTTCTCGGCCCAAAAGGCCTCGGCAGACTTCAAGCCGCAGCGCCCCTCGCCCACAAACCCCAACACCAAAAGAATTGCCAAAAAATAGTTCATTATATTTTCCCTATCCGGTAATTCTGCTCAACCGAGATTGACTGCCCCGGCGCAAAAGAGCGTGTTTCGGAACGTAAATCAATAGCGACCTTATTCCTCTCATCGTCGCGCTCTAAAATCAAACAGGATACATCCTCAGCACTGAAAGCAGCCTCCATCACGTAGGCGCCGAACGTCATCCTCCAGCTCCCTGTGGGCCGGGTCTCACGCGCCAGAACGAGCGAGGGCGTCGCACCTGACGGCCCGGCAGCACGCACAACCTCACGCTCCCCGGCCAGTGTCCCAATGGTGATCTGCTCCCAATCGCCCAGGTTCAGGTGCAACCCAGCCCCCCATTGCCGATTTTTATGTTGAGAAGAAGCATTAGTCAGTGTGCCACAAATTGACAATCCCGTCTTCCCAAGGCGGATCAGTCGCTCCATGCGGAATCCGTCACTCAAATCCGCAACCAGTCTCACCGTATTCTTCGTCCTCGACGCTACCTGATAGCGCTCCGTTGAGCCGCGAAAGCTATAAGGGAGTTCAATAGCCATTTCCGAACACCCCTCGGACAAAGGGTACTGAAAATGCCGGTTGCCGGCATCAGGCTTCTCCAGCAATTGCCGCCCGTCAACATGCCACTCCAGAATCCGCCCGCCCAGAGAGGGAGCCACGAAGACCTGCTGAACACCACTCCGAAGCTCAATTAGATTGTGCCGTTCTAACCAGCGACTCATCCGATCGACACTGAAGTCCAGCGGAGTGCTTTCCGCAAGTGGAATATTCCCTGCCATGCGCCGTTCCTTGATGACCGCCTTAAATCGCCGCACATCGCCGGCACTTGCGTCATTGTGAAACACTTTCCCTTCCCGTCGAAATTCACGCTTAATATACTTCTTGAACAACTGGGCCAGCTCCACCCCACCCCGCAACAATCCGGCACGCTCACGTGCGGTCCCCCGCACCTTACGTTCGGCACGACTCAAGCGTTCATAAGCCCCCGCTAACAAAGCATCTGTATAGAAGGGGTGATCCGGCGGCTCGTAGCACCCGAGGTGCAGCTCCGTCCTCTGCGCGGCCTCTTGCTGGATCAAGTCGATATAGTCCCTGATATCCCCTGCGGCAACGCCATAGACTGCGGGCAAAAATTCGGCCAACACCGTTTCCAGCAGCACGTCAGGATTCCATAACAAGCGTGCCATTAAATATCCCTTGAGATCGCTTTGTTCCGAGCCGCCATTGGCTTGCATGAACATGCCGCGCACGCCTTTTTTCTTATAGAACTTAATATTCTCAGTCAGCTGAACCAGATTCGGCAACAGCAAACTGAAGTGCGAGAAATCGGTGGCATAATGCCAGATATAGAGTTGGTCGGTCATGGCGGACCAGCCGCGGATGCGCGAGAGAAAGTGCTCATCCTGCGGGCTGCCACACGTTTCAAAGGGATGAATCTGGCAGGTGGCAATGGGGCACAATTGCACACGGACATTTGGATGCAACGTCATGGGCACGCTGGGGGGCGCCTCAGTGTAATGATACGCCAAGGTGGTAATGATCCGATCGGGGAATTCGGAAATCGTACGCTCAGCAAGCGCATTAACAAACCGGATATAGAGACCGGATTGCGCCCCCAGCTCTTCCGCCGCCTGCTGGCACTGAGCACAGGTGCACCAGCCCGACCAATCCATCTGCGACACCGAAAACAGCTTGGCATCAGGACGAGCTCGCATATAAGCCACGAGGGAATCTGCGGCAATTCGCACCACCTCGGGGTTCGTCAGGCAAAGCTGCCCCGCCACATGCCGTCGCACTCCGTCAATCTCGCTAAAATATTCAGGATGCGAAGCGAAATACTGACTCGGCGGAACAAGCGCGAAACAGGAATGAGCAACAAAGCCACACACATCATGGCCACCTAGGAAATCCATCACGGGAACATGATGGCCATTCAACCGATTCCGCAGCAGCCAAATCGGGTCCGTGATGTCACGGTTCAAAATATCACGATATTCAAAAGCGGGCTTTCCAGCTAATGGCACATCCGGAAGATCCAGGTTTTCGCAACGGGGTATGTGGGATACATCCGGCGTGAACCACCGGCAACCCAGTCGATCCAACAGATCGTAAACCCCATAGAGGGTGCCACGTACACCGCCGCCTATGATGAAATAGCGATTGCCAACCGGCGCCAAATAGAACGACTCTGGGCTTGGCGCAAGCGTCAGCACATCCAACCCTGCAGCCTGCTCCTGATCACGGCAATTAATCAGGATTTTGACCGCCTGCGCTCCTTTGCCGTGCGCCCACTCCAACACGGGTGATCGCCCCAGCATCGCCAATAAAAAACGACGCAATTCGCTCCGAGCGAATTCTTCTGCCGGACTCGGCAGCGTGGGAAGAATAACCTCAAATAACGGAATCCGATTTTCTGCAATACGCATGAGCGCTTCCTTCTGATGACGTTTTAAAAGTTAGGCTACACTCACTAGGCACTTGCAATGCCAGGATTTGCAAGCGCAGACGTCACCCCATATCTTTACCCATCCCTAACCCCTCACCTCAATCCTCTCCCGCAAGGGGAGAGGAGGCCTGCTAAATCTCGAATCACTTACGGTGCCTTATGAATTTTTACGACAGAAATCGAGCAGTGTTTTGATTGTTGTTTGTGCCAGGCACACCCGTGTATCCGCTCCTGCATAATACACATTGAGCTTACCGCCACCCATCTCCACGGCCCCACAGGTGAACACCACATTAGGAACCTGCCCCACGCACTCGTAATCCTTCTCAGGCTGCAGGATGAATTTCTTGCTCGCGGCAATCACACGGCTCGGATCTTTGAAATCCAACAGCATGACGCCCAGATAGTAATTCTCGGTTGAACACGTTTTGGCGGTAGCGTGATAAAGCGTCAACCACCCATCAGGGGTCCGGATCGGCACGGCGCCAGGCCCATTCTTGCGCCAGCTCCACACCAGGGTGGGAATGTCCAACGGAACGGAATCCCCCCAATAGCGCAGATCCGGTGAATAACTGATCCATGTTTTGCCACTGCCATCCGCCTCCATAGGCCTTTCCAGGCGAGCATACAGCCCATTGATTTTTTCCGGGAACAACACGGCATTCCGATTGCTCGGCACCGAGAGCGCCACAGGCGTAAAGTCAACGAAATCCTCGGTCCGCGCCATGCCAATCATGCAGCCAAAACCCGTGATCCACACGGCATGACACACATAAAATGCGCCATCAATCGGCGTAATCCGCATGTCAAACCGATAGGTTCCGTATTTCTGTTCCACCGGGCGCAAGGGGTAATTAATCGGTTTAGGATTAATTTTGAACTTCACCCCGTCCTTACTGGTGGCCACGTGAAACGAAACCTGCCGGGCATTATCTTCCACGCGCAATAAAAGCAAAACCTGGCCTTTATACCGCACCGCACCAGCGTTAAATACCGCCGAACACTCCACCGGCATATCCGCCGGTGTGATGATCGGATTCTTGACATGCCGCTTGAGGGGCATGAACGCAATTTGATTATAGAGTGTAGTCATTATTTTTTGTCCGTAACTGAGGGAGGAGGAACATTGGGCATCCATTGAGCATCCAGCTCGCGCAACCCACTGGACTTAACCGACAGCAAGCCCTGTTCGCCTGCCTTCAGCGGGAGCGTTATGGAGGTGGCGGGGCAATTAGCCGCACCCGGCTGGCCGGCAAACAAAATCGCCTTGCCATTAAACTCAATCCCATCCACGGTCTGTTGCGCGGCCACATTGAAGACATACTTCCCATCACCCTGTCCGGCAGGCGCCCGAATCGGCAGCAGCACGTTTCTCGAATTGATGCCACGCCCCGTCTCCTTCTGATCAATCGCCCAGTCATCGGCCAGTGCCCGCGACACCGCATTGGAGCGTGCCTGCGCCATATCAACAGCCGCGTCCTTGATCAGGGCGACAATCGAAACCGATCCGGAGAGCTGGAAGTCAATCTTCCACTGGCCGTTCGTGAGTGCGGCCGGTTTGACCTCGACCCCGTTCACATACACCGCCTTGGGCGCCTCAGGCGAATGCACCACCACACTATCGTAGGTGATGATATTCAGAATGTCGTCCCGCGGCTTGATCTTGATGAAGGCAAAATCATCGTTAGCATACCCCTCCTCAACGTAACCCTCATACAAACTCGGCGCGAACTGATTGTTCGACGAGAAATGCACGGCGGGCACCTTGAGGTTCGGATCCACCACATAATACCGGTTGGGATTCAACCCAGCAGGCCCTTTGGCATTGTAGAACGGCCATCCATAGATGCCCCCTTCGACCTGGGCATAAGGAGTCCCATGAATACGGCCATACAACAGGTTTGTTTTCCCGCCCACAAGCTCGACGAAGGCCGAGCCCCATGCCGTTCGGACATACCGGAAGTCTTCACCCTTGGCGCCCTTGAAATAGCTGCTCACGTTGCGATCCCAGTCTTCCGGGAATACCGCGTGCAACCCCTTGTGCACAAAAGTCTGACACCGGACATAATCCATCCAACGCTCATTGGCTAGATTCTTGGTGATAATCGCCTCGCCACTCTGCAGGGCGGCATAGGCCAGTTCTCCACGTCCTTCCGAGATATTCAAACCCCAATGGATCCGCTCCAAGCTGCCACCGGTAATTTGCGAATAATGCGGGAACGAAAAGATCGCGCCATTCGGCCAATGTAAGGCGTTGCAAATGGCCGAAGGATGATCAATACGCTGCTTGCGCATGCTCTCCGCCGTTCCCCACAAAATACCGCTGCCGATACCCAATGAAGCACCCACATTGTTAACCTCCGTCATGTGCTCTGTGCCATGAATCGAGTTGGGATTCTCTGTTTGTGCCTTGTAGAAATAGTCCGCCATTCCTTCGGTTGAGGTCTTGCCGCCAACCGCCAGACCACGTGAATCTACCGGGCAGTGATACGACTGGTCGTGATAAACCGCGTCTGAACCATAATCCTGGATATACTCCTTCACCCAATCCAAAAACCACCGCTGCCACTCAGGCTGACCCAAATGATGCTGGTCGACATAGGCAATCGGCTTGGCTTTTTCGGGCTTCTGGAACACGCTAATCGTTTCCGCCTTGTTATGCCCCGCCACCGCCGCTTTTTCACGATCATCCTTAGGATTAGGCGCCCACATGATCATCGGCTGCAGATAGGCCATCATCTTGGGCCCCTTCAGCTTCCAATATTTCATGTCTTCTTTAAACCCTTTGTACGGGGTGTTGTTGGCGTGGTTCTTGTCAAACCCTTCCCCACGGATTACGGCGGCAAAGGTAATGGTCCGATTCAAGTCATTCGAGCCGAAATACTGCTCGAGCATATCCACCCAGCTTTTTCCAGCATTCACACCGCCATTCACGAAACTGATATCTTTCGCCCAGTCGGGACGTTTCGCGATCTTCACGTTTTTCAAGCGCCAATCGCGGAAACGGGCCACAGCCTGACTCCACCCTTTGTCAAACGCTTGAATACGCCAAGTCATCGCACCGGCTTCAGTCAATTTATCGAACGGAGGAATGTTGAACGAGGTGAAGGAAAAGCTGAGTCCCTCAGGATTGATGAGGTAGTTCAGATACTTGTAATACCGGAGATCGGCATCCTGACACCACACAGCAACGGCGCCTTTCTTGTATCCATTGAAGGCCATGAAGGCGTAGTCCCAGAAACCACCCCACTGGTTAACCCATAACATCGGCTTCATGTTCCGATCCAAACGAAGCCCGTCAAAGATCGGTGCTTCAGCCGTAATGGCCGGATCCAGCGGCGCCACGGTAAGCGAACTGGAATAAACCCCTTTGCGCGGACTCTTCGCAATGGGCGTCACCAGGACATCGCCTGTTTCCGCATCAATCGCCAACTCAAACGACAGGGTTTCGTCACCATAGGACTTTGCGCCATCGCTCAATCCCTTGTAAACAAGGGTCGCATGGGTGTCATCCTTGGCGGTGAACTCACATTTGCTGGCCGCAGAGGGAGAATGATGGTTCACCCAGACGGAGTCCGCCGGATGTTCATACCAGGGCCACTTATAAAGGGTTTCCGCCGCTTCCCGTTCCGGCTCCGTGTTTTGGGAACCAAGTCCGCCCGGAAGATGAGGGACTACATTCTTAAGATCAGTTGACGGGTCAATATATTCCTCGCCCGTGAGCTTATTGAAGATACTGACAACGACACCATCCCGTATTTCCACGGCAATCTTGTCGTTCACAATTTTGGCACCGCGTTCTGTAGACGAGATCCCCGCCCACCCCGCCGTTGCTCCTGCGATACAACTTGTTACCACCACTGCCATGATGCTTCTCAAACTGATCATACCTATTCCTTTCATTTACGACACCCAGCGGCCAACTACTCCGTCAGCCACCCTCTTTAACACCCTGAACTCAAAAAACCGGCCTTGTTCCAACAGCGCCCCACTTGCGTCCTCCGGCAATCTCCGGCAACACATAGTCTTCACCATTGATCTCCAATTTCAACTTCTCGAAATCGCACAACACCTCGGTTCCATCCGAGAAACGCGACTGCGTGACGTGCGTTCCCTCATTGGGATCCCCGTCCAAAACGGCGTGATCTTCCAGTGCGGCCATAGACGTTCCCACCATACGCTTCAGCATCAAATCATGCGCCGCGCGCATGACGTCAATGTACCCTTCAACAGGATACGCACCCCATGCAGGAACGACATAACTCGTTTCCACACGCGGCTTGACTCCTGTTTCGGCCAGCCCGAGAAGATGCCGTGCCATGGCTTTGGTAGGGTCAGCGGCAAACGCCGCACCATGCGTCATTCCGGATTCATAGAAAATCAGGCCCTTCATCGCCATGTTCCACAGCGGCACAAACTGATCAGCCAACTCCAGGCTGGCAATATGCCCGCACGGATATAATTGCGTCGCAATGGAATCGGTATGGGCCGCGCAATACATAAAGCCCATTTCCGTGCCAGAGCCGCCAAAGACCTCTTCAGCAGCGTGCATAATCCGAACCTGCCCCTCGGCACAAGCGCGCCGGTAACGTCGCTCGCCATGCTTCAGATTATACGACACTTCCAAGGGCATACCCATTGCATCGATGTAATATACGCCTTCAATTCCCAAGGACTTCATCTTGCGCAACTGCCCTTCAAGCATACGCTCAGGCAAGGCCAAGCCCCACCCGCGATGATCCAACCCACCAGACCAGACGCCCTGCTTGAGCGGCTGACCATAGACATTCCACACACACAGATCGGGATCCCAATCCGGAGAGCGCTTGTAGTTATCGAGGTAATTGTCATGCACGCAAACGCTATACCCCAGCGCCTTGCCCGCCGCAAGAAGCCGACGGAAACCGGCCTCACCCCCCAGCCGCTCATCCAAAGGAAAGCGTGTCGGCCAGGCGCCATCATGACCATCCGGATTCCACCCCACACATTGCGCCCAGACGCGCTCAATGCCATTGCGCTTCAGAAATGACAGCTGCTCCGCCGCCTGATCAAAGGTTGTCCATACCGAGTAAGGCCCCGACCCATCGACAAAACCCATTGCCTTATGAGCTTGGAATATTTTGACAGTATAGGACGTTGCCGCATAGCGCAGCTGGGGATTTCGTTCCGCACGCTCCGCCAAGGTACCGCGCCCGGCCACCTGTAAAATATGCCGATACATCCGCCGCCCCATCCCTGCATAACCGGCATCTTTCCCTTGCAACGGTACAATCCTCATCACGCGATCAATGGGATCCACGGGATCAATTGGCGTGTAACGATAGCGCAGAGCAAACCCGGTCGACCCCGCCCCGTGCCCATCCAGGTCCACCCGGCACTCCGCATCACAATCACCTGACGCAACAATCCCCAGCAAGGCCGCCTGAGTTTTCTCGCGCACTGCGCCACAACACGGCAACAGTGGCAAATCTTCCCAGCGCCTCTGCTCCCCATAAATCAAGAAACGGTCGGAAATACGCTGGTGCAGCTCGGGACGACACAGCGCGCCATTCCGCAACGGAAGCACCAAGTGGCCAAGCTCATTCCTCCCTACACTGAATAAGCCCGGCAGGATCTGGATTCCATCCAGCAACGCGATTTCAGAATTGGTTTCGGATATGCGCGAAGTCGGAATTTCAATGACCAACTCCCCCTGCTCCAAACGGAACCGAACGACCGCCACGACACCAAAAATGTCGGAAGAAAGCGAACAATCTACCCAGCCATCCCCTTGCGTCAGGTGAGTCGGCTGAGTCATGACTTCTGTACGCTGCCCGCCCAGCTCCATCACCTCTAACCGAGCAGGAACGGCCGCCGTCCACACCATGCCGGATACCAAGTCGGTCAGGCGAACCTGCTGGGAATGGACAGCCCCTCCAAATTCAACTCGCAAAAATTTATTCTGCAAAACAATCGAGTCAGACGAAGACATAGTCATATATTAATTTCAGCCAATAAAAAATATGATCCGATCACAGACTTTCAAAGACTAATAGATAAACTCGCACAGCAAAGCAATTTTTTTATTTAAGAATTTTACAGGGGCGCATCCGGCAATTTATAGGAGCAGCGCTTGCGCGCGATGTCTCCATGAGATCTCCAATGCACCCCCCTATTCACGCGGCTCAGCAAGCTTCCCCCTCCAGAAGAATAGACTCCAACTTTAAAGATGCTGTTTTATGGAGGGCGAAGCATTCTGAGACGCGTGGGTTG